>NZ_JBGOOD010000056.1:0-30718 GCF_041439475.1 Vibrio sp. 1S139 | reverse complement strand
GGGATTATCTGCTAACTGCAGGATCGTTCAAGTCTTCTTAAACGATCGGCATTACATCTACTCGGGTGGGCCTCTTTTTGACCCAGTCCTTCAATTAGGACGAATTTGGTGAAGACAATGACCCAATTTCAAGGTGAACTGCCGTTTGGCAGAGTACGTATCCCCTTTGATGTACCAGCAGGTTCTCACTGCGTAACCATTACTGGTACGACGGTGAAAAAAGGATTCTTATACGCTGCGGCATACGATGCCAACCAAGCATTTCGTGGCAAGGTGTTGTTTGAAAAGGCGCACAAGTCACTCACTATCCAACCGGAAAACTCTGGCTTAGGCGCGATTGATGGTGTGACCCCGCCGGGCGAGTGGTTCTTAGAACTTTATAACCTTGAAGGTGAGTTTCGCACTGAGCGCGCGATGCAGTATCAAGTGGATGTGCTTTGCTCTGATGAGTTAGTGAATAACGATATTGAGCTAGAACTGAACCCAACGGTGACAAGTGAACACGATATCGAGTTCGATTACAGCCACATGCTGAGTTCTGATTCTCGCTGGTATCGTGGCGACTTACACGCTCACACTCAGCTTTCTGATGGTCACAATACCTTGGCTGCGGCTAAAGATATTGTTGAATCTCAAGGGCTCGATTTTTTCTTCTTCACTGAGCACAACATTTGCCAGCCTAAGCTGCCCGTTTCAACACAGTGTTTGTTCTTACCAGCGTTAGAAGTCACAACCGATCTCGGACACTTTAATGTACATGGCCCAGTTAAGTCTTTAGACCTGAGAGACGTTGAACACAGCAGCCAAGCGACCATGGAAGCGGGATTGAGTTTAGCTAAAAGTGGACACAGTTCCCTTGGCATTAATCACCCGATGATGAAGCCGTGGCATTGGCATTACGATCAAGTGGATCTCAGCCAAGTGTCTACGTTTGAAGTGTGCTGCGACCCAACGTGGTCGACCTCGCCAAAAGCGACCGAAGAGGCGTTATTGGTTCTCAATGACATGTGGAATTGTGGCCAACGCATTACGGCGATTGGCGGCAGTGATTCACACCTTGAACCCCATGAACGCAATCCAAAATCGGATGAACCTTCTATCTACGGTGACCCATCAACTTTCGTTTACAGCCATGGTTTGAGCGGCGAAGGCATCTTGTCTGGTTTGCGTAATGGGCAAGTTTACCTAGAGCGCCGCTGTGGCCTGAAGTTTGACATCAACTTAGGCGACTTGCTACCGGGTAATGACTCTCAAGGACAGGCACTTAGTTACCGTATTGCAGTTACTGATTCAGAAAACCCTTACTACGCTGAGTGCGTGGTCGATGGCGAGATTATTGACCGAATCGTTTTGAGTGATGAGCTACAAAGTATCCATATTGATGAAGGCTACCGTTGGTGTCGAGTGGATATCCGTCGTGGAGAACTTTCTTCTGCATTAATCAACAGCCCTCAACCCGTATCTGACGAACGTGAGTTTGAAGGCTGCATCAACGCCGTATTTGACGGCAAACAACCAGAATTTAACCAACCCCTAGTGCGTACTTGGGGAGAACTAATGGAGCGAATGAGCCGTGATGAAGTTTAAGGCGATGTTATTTGATAAAGACGGCACATTGTTAGAGTTCCACAAGATGTGGCTTAACGTTTCTCGTGGTGCTTGTGAGCGTGTGAAATCTTACAGTGACCAACACCAAGGTAATCAAACTGTCACACCTGTTGAGTTACTCTTGGCCATCGGTGTTGAAGGTGATGTGGTTGATAACTATGGACTATTAGCCTCAAATCCAGTGGAAGATACCGCAACAGCGTGGTTCAACATGCTGCAACCGAATGTCTCGCTCACTGAATTCACTAAGGTGACCAAAGCCGCTTTCAATGATGAAGTGGAAGAGAACCCAAGCTGGATTGAAGCCCTGCCGGGTGTGGCTGAAAAGCTTGACCTGTTTAAGCAGCAAGGCATGATTTTAGGTATCGCGACCGCAGACACCAAAGACTCGACCATCTACACACTGGAGCAATCGGGTTTGAGCGAGATGTTCGATTATGTTGGTTATTCTGATGGCGATATCGAACCTAAACCAGCGCCCGCACTACTCAATGCCTTCTGTGAGCAATGCGGTATTGAGCCACATGAAGTGATCATGTTTGGTGACACGGTTTCAGATATGGAATTTGGCCGCAATGCAGGCGCAAGCAATGTCGGTGTTCTGACGGGGACTGCACAACACAGCGAGTTAGAGCCAGTGGCGGATCTGGTTATCGCATCAGTCGCCCATTTTGAGCTCAACCAACTGTAAGAACGTGGCTAAAACGTCCGCGACAGATTGCAAAGATAGTATTTAACGAATTGATTTAAGGACAGGTTATGGCTGAAGTCACACTGAGAGGGGTAGAAAAAACCTACCCAAATGGTTTTAAGGCTGTGCACGGTGTCGATCTGAATATTCGCGAAGGTGAGTTCATGGTGTTTGTTGGGCCGTCTGGCTGCGCAAAATCCACGACACTTCGCATGATCGCAGGCCTTGAAGATATCTCAGAAGGTGATGTCTACATTGGCGATAAGCGTGTAAACGAATTGCCACCTAAAGATCGTGGTATCTCGATGGTGTTTCAGAACTACGCGCTTTATCCGCACATGTCGGTGTACGACAACATGGCTTTTGGCCTGAAGCAACAGAAGCTGCCAAAGCATGAAATCAATGAGCGAATTGAAGATGCAGCCAAGACTCTGGATATTGAACATCTGCTAAATAATAAGCCGGGTGAAATGTCGGGTGGTCAAAGGCAGCGTGTGGCGCTTGGCCGTGCGATGGTGCGTAAGCCAGATGTGTTTTTGTTTGACGAGCCCTTGTCTAACTTGGATGCAAAGCTGCGTGTTTCGACTCGTGTCAGCATTGCACAGCTGCACAATAACCTGAAGCAAGAAGGGCAGAACGCCACCATGATCTATGTGACACACGATCAGGTGGAAGCCATGACCCTTGGCGATCGCATCTGTGTGTTGAATCAAGGTGAGATTATGCAAGTCGATACGCCAATGAACCTTTATCAGTACCCAGCAAACAAGTTTGTCGCAGGCTTTATTGGTTCGCCAGCGATGAATCTTCTCAAGGTGAGATTGGATGAGATTGATGGCGTGATGAACGTGGTCTCTGAAAGTGGGACTCGTTGGACACTGCCACAAGACAAGCAGATTATCGCTCGTGAAAAGATGGGTGAGTGGGTATGGTTTGGTGTTCGTCCAGAGCACATTCAACTGGCTAATCACGATGCGCCGCTGGCGGAAGTGAATACTCAAACGCACAGGCTTGATGTGGTTGAGTCGATGGGTAATGAGCTGTATCTCTACTTTAAACTCGGTGCAGATAAGCTGGTGGCTCGCGTGCCTTTTGATGCGGATCGCACGGCAAACAGTGGTGAAGAAACGGTGCTGCATTTCAACACCAGCCAATGTCACCTGTTCGATTTAGAAACCGAAGAGACGCTCGATCCTAAGAGCTGATTCTGTTGATCCTACGAGTTGTTTTGTAAAAAGAAATCCCCATTCGTTGACTAGACGAATGGGGATTTTAGTTACTAGGGGTAGTTACTTTATCAATAGTGAACATTCACTAATTTATTGATTATTTAGATAACCTTTGGTTTTAAATAATCTTAGGTTTTAGATAGCCACCATAGTCGCGGCTTTCTTCATTGCTTCCTTGGTTGAACACTCAATCACGTTCGCGTTAGCAAAGCGGTGAGCGTCTTTCACTTGAATATCGTGAGCCAAGATAACCAGCTTCGCGTTCGCCACATCTAGGTCGGTGATGCGGTTCTGAATACCGTTTTGACCTTGAGTTTCTACTTTGATTTTCAGACCCGCTGCCGCACCTGCTTTTTCTAGTGCTTTCGCCGCCATGAAGGTGTGTGCAACACCAGAAGGGCAACATGTTACAGCTACGATGTCGTACTCGCCTTCGCCTGCTGCAGGAGCGGCTTGAGCTTGTACTGGCGCTTCAACCATGTCTTCTTCTGTTTCTACCGCTACCGGTTTCCAGAAGCCTACGATAACGGCTGTGGTTAGCGAGCCAAGCGCAATACCGACGACGTACATTGGAATGTTGCTTGATACTGGCGCAGTGATTAGGCCGCCCCACGGTGCGTGCAGTAGAACGTCTGTCATGAAGCCGAATACACAGCCCACGATACCACCGGCAACGATTGAAGGAAGTACGCGCATTGGGTCATTTGCTGCGAACGGGATAGCACCTTCAGAGATACCGATAGAACCCATGATTGCTGCCGCTTTACCTGCTTCTTGCTCTTGTTTAGAGAACTTGTTTTTGAATAGGAAAGTCGCCAGAGCCATACCTAGAGGTGGAGTACAAATCGCGATGCCAACGCCGCCCATTAGCCAAGGTTGTGTGTCTACTTGAGTTTGAGCAAATAGGGTCGCTACTTTGTTGATAGGGCCGCCCATATCAAACGCCGTCATACCACCAAGGAGCGTGCCCAGAACCATCTTAGATGCGCCAGCCATTGAAGCTAGGAACTCGTTCATTGAAGACATGAACAGTTTGATTGGCTCACCGATGCCCCACAGTACGATACCTGCAGAGATTAACGTACCTAGAAGCGGGTAGATGAAGTAAGCACCCAGCGCGGTCATGTTGGTAGACAGCGGGATCTTCTTAAGTTGAAGCACCACACCACCGGCAATAAAGCCTGCCACGATACAGCCAAGGAAGCCGCCGCCCATGTCTGCCATGATGCCAGAAGAGATCATCGCTGGCGCTAGTGCTGGTTTATCTGCAATTGAGTAACCAATAAAGCCGCCAAGAATGATTGGGAAAAGAACAAGGCCTTTGATACCGATGTTAGAGATGTCTGCTAGTAAGCCGTCTGCTGGAACCGCACCTTTGCCTGATGCCATGACCGCTAAAGCCAGCAGAACACCACCGGCTACGATAAAAGGCAGCATGTGTGAGGTTCCGAAAAGCAGGTGACCTTTCATGGTACTAAGGGTTTTTTTATAGTCGCTACTACTATTCTTATTATTAGAATTGCTACTGGTATTCGTAGCTTGATTTGCTAGGGTGCTCATAATTTTCTACGCCTTATGAATTAATTAAAATATTAAGGATTTGATGTTCATCTTTTGCGTTATGGATATTTTTAATAAATTCATCACTGAATTTTCCAAATAGTTCTTGTAGTACATAAATATGATGGTCAGCACCGTTGTCGGGTGAGGCAATCATAAAAAATACGGTTGGATTGATGTCGTCTTCATCGCCATAATCAATACCTTTACGCTTAACACCGACAGCGATTGCTGGCTCAGTTACCGCCTTGCTTTTTGAGTGTGGGTAAGCGATGCCGTCCATTGAGGTAATGCTTTGATATTCACGAATTTCAATGTCTGCCAAGAAGGCTTCTTTATTACTGATTCGGTTGTTTTCAAATAACATGCTTGCCAATTCTTCAAACAGTTCTTTTTTATTATTCGCTTGAAGGTTGTTATTAATTAAGTTGACGTTAGTTAGCTGTGTGACCATTTATTAACTCATTCACTATTGAAGTTCTTGAATTAAAATTAATGGATTAACGGCATTCGCGAAATAGCAAATAAAAGCCCTTCACTGTACATTTGTACCAAGCAAAATTAAGTGTGATTTGCATCATTCATCCAGTGTGAGATGAGTCATATTTAATGGTGTACTTCGGTGTTGAAATAACTTTCTGTAGGAAGAAAAATGCCCCGCAAAGCAGGGCATGATCAGTGTTTGTATCTACTCGGGAGAGCTAGCTGTAAGCACGCGCCACGCGTCCAACGCAATCGAGTTTGTAACTCTCAGCGTAAGCGGGAATGAACACCGATTGGCCTTTCTCTATTACGCAGGTTTCACCACATTGATGGGTTAGCACCATGGATTCATCGAGTGGCAGTAGGATCTCGGCACCTTCGGTAGTGATCTTCCTCTGATGTGAGTTTTGCACGATAGAGAACTTAAAATCTTCGACTGGAATTTGATATTCCATCACATCACCTTGCTCAATCGGGCTGAGCAGTAATCTATCCGCAGGCTTTTCATTGAATTGAGTACAAGAGACTAATTCATTGATATCCATGTACTTAGGCGTCAACCCAGCGCGGAGTACATTGTCTGAATTCGCCATCACTTCTAAGCCCGTACCTTTAATGTAAGCGTGAGGTGTCTCGGCATCCAGATACATGGCTTGTCCGGGCTTTAAGGTGAGCACGTTCAATAGCAGCGGAGCAAACAGGCCGACATCCCCTGGATACTGCTGTTCTAATTCTGAAATCAACTGGAACACGGGTGCATCAGAAAGCTTGGCCTTCATCAGTAGCATGGTTAACGCCATGCCTTTTTGCTCACCTTCCAGAGACAACAAGCTTGCAAAAAAACAGGCTAAGCCATTGGGTGTTTGATCGCCCGCGAGATCGTTTACCATCGAATGTAACTCAGGAATGTCGAGGTAATGAAAATGCTCAAGGATCTCACTGATCGACCTAAAGCCATTCATTGCTGTGTAGTCGGTTAGGGCATACACCAGTTCTGGCTTGTGATTAGGATCCTTGTAGTTACGATTGCCTGCGCTCATCGGAATACCTTGCTGCTCTTCAAGAGCATAGCCAGATTCCGCTTGCTGCTTGTTTGGGTGGACTTGAACAGACAGTGCCTTCTCCGCAGCTAACACCTTGAATAGGTAAGGCAGCTCGCCAAAACGACTTGCAACTTTCTCGCTTAAAAACAGGTTTAGGTTCTTAGAGATCAAGCTCGATAATGTGGTCTGCTGCCCGTTGTCGTTCACCATTGAGCAACCATTAGGGTGAGCGCCCATCCAGATCTCCGCTTGCGGCTCACCAGACTGGTTATCTATGCCAAACAGTTGGCTGAACGAAGAAGGGCTACCCCATGCGTAGTTCTGAATCACGTTAGTCATAGGGTAGAAAAAACGTTGGACGAACGAATCGTTCGCTAAAGAAAAATCAGACATCGAAATCACCATGAAGGGAAACATGGCTTGAGCTCTACTCGGCTTAATGAAATGCGAGACTAGAGTGGGCTCAAGCCATTGGAGTTGAAATGGCTTAAGCCGCTGCTGTTGCTAGCTTGGCTTTGCGTAGATTTTTAAGTGCGATACAAGTAACCGCAGTTACGCCTGCACCAGACGCCATGCACAACAGTGCTAGCAGTGGGTAGTTCATTGCGCCAAGTAGAGCGACCACTGGACCACCGTGAGCAACACTGTTGGTGATACCAAACGAGAACGCCATTACCGCAGCAGTCATTGAACCAAGCACGTTGGCAGGGATAACCGACATCGGATCTTGAGCCGCGAAAGGAATCGCGCCTTCAGAGATACCCACTAAGCCCATCGCGCCTGCAGCTTTACCTGCTTCAATTTCAGAAGATTCGAACAGGTCGAACTTACGGCCAAGTCTGGTTGCGATAGCCATACCCAGTGGAGCCACAGGAATTGCACACGCCATTGCACCCATGAACTGAGTTTGACCGCTGGCAATCATGCCGACCGAGAATAGGAACGCCACCTTGTTGAATGGACCGCCCATATCGAAACCGGCCATGCCACCCAATACGATGCCAAGCAAAACCACGTTGCCTGTACTCATGCTCGTTAGCAGTGCAGTAAGAGCGTCCATCAGCCCAGCGATAGGTGCACCGATAACAAAGATGAATAGACCCGCGATGAATAGAGAACCTGTGATCGGAGCGATCATGATAGGCACAAGCGGTTGAACGAATTTGTGGTAGTTAAACGAGGTAATCCATTTAACGAAGTAGCCTACTAATAGGCCAGCGATGATTGCACCAATGAAGCCTGTACCCGCGTCAGCGCCATAGAAAGAGCAGTTGTTAGCAATCCAACCACCGATAAGGCCAGGGGTTAGGGCAGGGCGGTCAGCAATCGCGTAAGCAATGTAGCCAGCCAAGATTGGGATCATCAATGTGAAGGCAACCACACCGACTTCTAGAATTTGGTTCCACATGCTGCCAGCAGGAATCGCCATGCCAGACTCGCTTGGCTCGCCGCCAATAGCCAGTGCAAGCGCAATCAAAAGGCCGCCCGTCACCACGAATGGGATCATGTGTGATACGCCATTCATCAAGTAACGGTAAAGGTCTGAACGTGCTTGTGAGGCTTTCTCTGCAACAGATTGGTTGGTAGGTGCTTGTTCTGCTTGATAGCTTGACGCGTTGAGTGCTTGCTTAATCAAGCCTTGCGCATCTTTGATTGGTGCTTTTACGTTGGTGCTGATAACGCGTTTTCCGGCAAAGCGAGCCATGTCGACCTGTTTGTCACAAGCGACCACAATCGCATCTGCGCGTTCGATCTCTTCTTGAGTCGGGCTGTTCTTTACACCAATAGAACCGTTGGTTTCGACCTTGATGTCGTAACCAAGAGCCGCCGCGCCTTTCTCTAGCGCTTCGGCGGCTAAATAAGTGTGTGCAACGCCAGCTGGGCAGCCTGTCACACCAATGATGAAGCCTTGTTTTTCAACGTTGTTTTCCGTTTCTGAAGGCTCAGGTTTGCTAAGCAGTAGCTCTAATGCCGCTTGTTCAGATTGAGCATTCATGAAGTTTTCAATGAAACCTTCTTCAATCAATTTTGAAGAAAGCTCTGCCAGTACTTCGATGTGGTGATTATCGCCGCCATCAGGAGAGGCAATCATGAAGAACAGTTTTGATGGCTGGCCGTCATCGGCGCCGTACTCGATACCCTGTTGATGGACACCGATAACAACCGCGGGTTTGATCACCGCAGCGCTTTTTGCGTGTGGCAGTGCGATGCCCTCTTCAAACCCAGTATTACCTTGTTCTTCACGAGCCTTAATGTCGGCAAGAAACTGTACTTTGTCTGAGATTCTGCCTTGTGCGTAAAGCACGTCTATCAGCTCTTTAAATACGTCTTCTTTTGAATTAGCGCTAAGCGAAAGCTTAATCAAATTTTGATTGATCAATGTCGTGATCATAATGAACCCCTACTCTGTTTTTATTTTGTTAGGGGTATTCTGGAATCTACGGCTTGCCTTCTGTAGTGAAGAAAAAATGCATTTACTGGATGATTGTTGCGTTATAAGTGGAGTGTGATTTTGATCGGTCGAACGGGCGTTTTTAGCCCTGTGTTGACAAGATTTGTCGTGCTTTAAAGCTTTTATTTATAAGGGCTACAGCGTGTTTTGTTATCTGGGAAATTACGTGCCTAATCGATTTCTCCACTGGAGATTTATTTCTAAGACTGGATTTTTGTAACCTAGATCTCAAATTGTGATTTTGCTCAATAGCGCTATGTTTCAGTTACAGGTATATCTATTCCGGTAGCCTTATTGCTGCTTATAAGAGTTCGAATAATGATATTTCATGACTTAATCTCGTCGGTGTTAAATGAGCGAGAACCGTTTCATAACATCTGGTTTGCTGGAGATTTTCATACACCTTCAGCGTGCAGTTATCAGGTGAACTTTCCGCGCTTAGAGCTGGTGCTAAACGGAGAGTATATTAATGAAATGGAGAGTCATGATCGCAAGATCACCAATGTTGTTGCGAAAGCAGGGGATGCGATTTTCATCCCGCCTAACTGTTGGAACAAGCCGAACTGGGATACTGATTGTTCGGTACTGAGTATGTTGTTTGGGCGTCGTCAGCTTGGTTTAAGCTTGGTGAGCAAGCGCAAAGGGGAAGAGAGCTTCTACGATATCCAAAAGCATAGTATTCAGACTCGCTCTGGCTTTGCGATTGATAATATTTTGGAGGCGCTCAGCTCGTTAGCGCGCGAGAGCAACAAGCAGCCGATGGATGAATTATTGCTGCAAGCGTTGCTTCAATACAGCAAGACGATGCTGGATGCGCCTGTCGAGAAGTCTCACAGCCGCGTACAGGATGTGTATCAAGGGATCTGTATCTATATCCAAGAGAATTTCCACCGCCAGATCACGCGAGACAGCATCGCTTTGCGCTTTAGTATTTCATCCAACCATTTGTCGCGAATGTTTCGTCAACAAGGCCACATGACGCTGGCTGAATACATTACACGTGTGCGAATCGA
The DNA here is from genome assembly GCF_041439475.1 of Vibrio sp. 1S139. Classification (NCBI taxonomy): domain Bacteria; kingdom Pseudomonadati; phylum Pseudomonadota; class Gammaproteobacteria; order Vibrionales; family Vibrionaceae; genus Vibrio; species Vibrio sp. 1S139. Next base: position 20,639 of record NZ_JBGOOD010000056.1, on the reverse strand, counting down.
CCGCGCCAAGTTCATGCTCAAGAAATACAATTTCAAGCTCAATGAAGTGTCGGTACGTTGTGGCTTTAAGGATGTGAATTACTTCTGCCGAGTATTCAAAAACCGCACCGGAAGAACCCCGACTGAATATCGTGGTTCAATCTAATATCCCTTCAAATTGCCATTTTTGACCAGAGCTTATACGACCGAAATTTGTATGACTAGATCACCACAGTGAGCTCTGTGTTGTGGTGATCAATTTGCTTTGTGTTTTCCTCTGCTGTTTATTTCTATACCTTATTTCCAAACCTATCTTTAGGCACGTTCTCTATTTATCCCGTTTCACTAAATAAACCCAATTAATAACATTAAGGCTTCGCTTTGCGAGTTGCTTATTGTTTTTCGTTGCCTATTTATTGAATTAAACGTGTGAGAGTTGATGTATTAACGCGATGCATTTAATGGATGATAAGTAAATTAAAAACCACTTATCGAGACGATAAAATCTTGTTGTTGTTGTCCGGCTTACTGATTTAAATGTTTTTAAGTTATTGATTTTAAATGCTTACTTCGCTTCGGCTTATTCTTTGTTTACTAACGTGTAATTCATGTCTCGAAATCAAATATTCAGGTTTATACGCCCCATCACAACCTTGACTTATAATACTACAAATTAAAAATTCTATAGATAATATGATCTTCAGATATTCATCATAAAGAAGACTTATACATGGAACTCAATACTCTGATCGTAGGAATTTATTTCCTTTTCCTTATAGCAATAGGTTGGATGTTTAGAACGTTCACCAGTACAACCAGTGATTATTTCCGCGGGGGCGGTAACATGCTTTGGTGGATGGTTGGCGCGACTGCGTTTATGACACAGTTCAGTGCTTGGACCTTCACTGGCGCAGCGGGTAAAGCGTATGCCGATGGTATGGCTGTCGCGGTTATCTTCTTAGCGAACGCATTTGGTTACCTGATGAACTACCTGTACTTCGCTCCGAAATTCCGTCAACTGCGTGTGGTAACGCCAATTGACGCGATTCGTATGCGTTTTGGTAGCTTCAACGAACAAGTATTTACTTGGTCTGGCATGCCGAACAGTATTGTTTCTGCAGGTATCTGGCTGAACGGTTTGGCGATCATCGCATCGGGCATCTTTGGCTTCGACATGACAACCACCATCGTTCTAACCGGCCTTGTTGTACTAGTGATGTCGGTAACGGGCGGTTCATGGGCGGTTATCGCGTCTGACTTCATGCAGATGGTTATCATCATGGCAGTAACCGTAACGTGTGCTGCAGTGGCTATCGTACAAGGTGGTGGCGTTACTGAAATCATCAACGATTTCCCTGTAGCAGAAGGCGCATCATTCGTTTCTGGTAACAATCTGAACTACGTAAGCATCTTCGGAATTTTGGCATTCTTCATCTTCTTCAAACAGTTCAGTATCACCAACAACATGTTGAACTCTTACCGTTACCTAGCGGCAAAAGACTCAAAGAACGCGAAGAAAGCGGCACTGTTGGCATGTATTCTGATGACCATCGGTCCAATCATTTGGTTCATGCCACCTTGGTTCGTTGCAGGACAAGGCGTTGACCTTGCAGCACATTACCCAGACGCAGGCTCTAAAGCAGGCGACTTCGCTTACCTTTACTTCGTAGAGCAATACATGCCAGCGGGTATGGTGGGGCTTCTAATCGCAGCGATGTTTGCGGCAACTATGTCTTCTATGGACTCAGGCTTAAACCGTAACTCTGGAATCTTTGTAATCAACTTCTATCAACCGATTCTTCGTCCAAACGCGACAGAGAAAGAGCTGATGATTGTGTCTAAGTTGATGTCTACCTTCTTCGGTCTAGCTATCATCCTTATCGCGCTGTTTATCAATTCGCTAAAAGGCTTGAGCTTGTTCGACACCATGATGTACGTGGGTGCACTTATTGGCTTCCCAATGACCATTCCAGCATTCTGTGGCTTCTTCCTTAAGAAGACTCCGGACTGGGCAGGTTGGGGTACGCTAGTGGTCGGTGCGATTGTGTCTTACATCGTTGGTTTCGTGATTACCGCTGAAATGCTACAAAACTTGTTCAACCTAGAGCCTCTAACAGGCCGCGAATGGTCTGACTTGAAAGTTGCAGTAGGTCTGATTGCGCACCTAGTGTTTACTGGCGGCTTCTTTGTTCTTTCGACATTGTTCTACAAACCACTAGAAGCGTCTCGTCAGAAAGATGTTGATACCTTCTTCAACAACCTTGCGACACCATTGGTTTCTGAATCAACAGCACAGAAGAAACTGGACAACAAACAACGTCACATGCTGGGCTCACTGATCGCAGTGTCTGGTGTGGCAGTGATGGCGATGTTTGCTCTACCGAACCCATTCTGGGGAAGAATGATGTTCGTACTGTGTGGCGGTATCGTATTCGTAGTTGGTTTGCTGTTGGTGAAAGCTGTAGACGACTCGGTTGAGGATGCGAAACAAGCGAAAAAAACAGCTTAAGTTAGCTAACCAGTTAAACAAGTAATTAAACATAAAACGGCTGAGCTCTAATGCTCAGCCGTTTTTTATTGTATGAGAAAATGAGCTTATAACGATTGGATAGGTGTCACAACAGGGGATTAATGGATGCTTTGAGTTTGACCAGAAGAGATGAATTAGATAAGGCGTGACGAGATGTACATCAACAAGGCTTGTAGGTCGACACTGCTTCGAGTCTTTTGCAGACGTTCATTGACCTGATCGTGAAGCAGGTTTCGAGTTAGGTTGGTCGCCGCGACAATGTGCTCACGCTGTGGCTTGGTTGGCAGAACAAGAGCAATGGCCACATGCACTTCGCCGATACGTGATGCCCAGTCAATTGGGTCGTCACTGACGATAACCGCAATCGAGAGATCTTGAGTCGATTCAAACATTACATGCGGCAGTGCAATACCCGGTGACACGCAGGTTGAAGAGCGTTCTTCTCGCTTAATAAATGCCAGAATCAATTCATCTGGGTCTTCTGGGTAAACAAGGTGAGCGAGCCCTTTCAAGCACTCAAATTTGGTCAGTTGGGTTTGCGCCTTAGCGTGGTGCCATTTGATATCACAAGGTGGGCATATTTGTGGCATTCGCTGAATTAGATCGCTAGAGAACTCATGGCTCACCTGTGAGCCAACCATGTCGTAATGCTCTGCAATTATGTCTTTGAGAACGAAACAGGCAAGCTCCGCATCAATACCGACCGCGGTTATCTGGCACAAATCACCACGAAGTAAACCTACTTGCAGCATCGCGACGGATTTGGAGAGATCAGCGGTTCGATTTTGAGTGATGTTGATAATGCGGATGTTGCTTTTGAATTTCTTCGCTAAGCGAGTCAGCGGCTGCGCGACATGTGAGTTCGCGGCAGGATCGTTAACGAAGAAGGTGATCTGGTATTCGTTCATGAAAAGTTTAAGTTCGACAATGCTTAATAAAGACTTTATCGATACTCAACAATACCTCTTCCATGGGAATGAATACGGTTTTAGCTGGGTCAAATCGGTTTGGTTGTTCGATGTCGATATCAGAGACGATCAACACTTTGTCTGCGAGGGTAATATCTTGGGCGGTCAGTAAGTTTTCAATACCCATAGCGCCTTGCGTCTCAACCTTGATTGAAACGTTGAACTTAGGGGCTGTTTTATTTAGAGCATCAGCTGCCATATAGGTGTGCGCAATGCCTGTAGGGCACGCAGTTACCGCTACAATTCTCATTATTATTCTCGGCTTAATCTCGTCCCTGTTACGTTACATAAGCTACCTTTCACAAGCTACCTTGCAAAAGCTATCTTGTATGGGAACTTCAGTATAGAAAGCTCGCATAGAGGAGGGACGATATGTTTATGGGTTCTGGGGATTTTATGGATTGCCGTTTTTTATTCCAAGGTGAAAGTCACACTCTGAGCTCTTGGTTACAATAATCCAGTTAATGCACCTTTCGTCCTATATATTGAGTGCCTTCACACCGTTAATCTTTTCATCTTATTAACCTTATTCCTAGGTTAACAGACACTAATTACTTCAGTCTGAATGCAGGCGAGGCAGAGCAACATATGGATATCACCAATATTATCGAGCCCGAGATTATCTGCTTGGAACTACAAGCAGACTCAAAACAGGCGGTATTTGAAGAGCTTGTTGAACTGCTCGACCGTGCCGGTAAGCTCTCCAATAAACGTGAATTCCTTGATGATATCTGGAAACGTGAAGCCATCGGTAATACAGGCTTTGACGATGGCATTGCGATTCCACACGCGAAAAGTACTGCCGTAGCTAAACCTGCTGTGGCGGTAGGTATCAGCCGTTCTGGCATCGATTATGGCGCAGACGGCGGCGAGCTGTCGGATGTGTTCTTTATGCTCGCTTCTCCCGATAACCACGACGACCACCATATCGAGGTACTAGCTCAGATTTCGACCAGACTTATCGAAGATGGCTTTGTTACAAAATTAAAGGCGGTGGAGTCGGTCGAGGAAGCTCAAGAGCTATTTCTCGAAGCCAATTTAGAATCGTTCGATAGTTACGCCTCTAGCCATCATGAAGTGTATGTCGAGCCACTCAGCCCTTGGGCACAATCTCTTAATCGCCTTAAAGAACACTTGTTATACGGCACCTCACACATGATTCCATTCGTGGTCGCGGGTGGTGTGCTTTTGTCTTTGTCGGTAATGATGTCGGGTCATGGCGCTGTGCCTGAGAGCGGCGTTCTGGCTGACATCGCGCAAATGGGCATCGCGGGGCTAACCCTGTTTACTGCGGTACTCGGTGGTTACATCGCGTATTCGATGGCTGACAAACCGGGTTTAGCGCCCGGAATGATCGGCTCTTGGGTCGCGGTCAATCAATACAACACCGGATTCCTCGGTGCGATAGTGGTCGGCTTTTTTGCGGGCTTTGTGGTTAATCTACTTAAGAAGATCAAGCTGCCAGACAGCATGATCTCGCTGAGCTCTATCTTCATCTATCCGCTTGTCGGCACGTTTGTTACCTGTGGGGCTGTGATGTGGGTGATTGGTGCCCCCATTGCGCAGGTGATGCTTGAGATGAACCAAATGCTGACTGGCATGGCAGGCTCAGGAAAAATGGTGCTCGGCAGTATTTTAGGCGCGATGACGGCCTTTGATATGGGCGGCCCGATCAACAAGGTCGCTACACTGTTTGCTCAAACGCAGGTGAATACTCAGCCATGGTTGATGGGCGGCGTCGGGATAGCAATTTGTACACCGCCACTTGGCATGGCATTGGCGACTTTCATATCGCCGAAGAAGTTTAAACGAGACGAACGCGAAGCCGGAAAAGCAGCGGGAATCATGGGAATGATCGGCATCAGTGAAGGTGCGATTCCCTTTGCAGCCGCCGACCCTGCTCGTGTTCTGCCTGCTGTCGTGGCTGGTGGTATTGTCGGTAATGTGGTTGGCTTTATGTTTCATGTGGTTAACCATGCGCCATGGGGTGGTTGGATTGTGCTGCCTGTGGTAGATGGCAAGATTGGCTACATCATTGGCACACTCGCGGGAGCACTAACAACAGCTTTAATTGTGATACTGCTGAAAAAGAATGTGGTCGAAGGTGAGGCTCACTCTAACCAGTTTGCGGGTTGTTCGGTGACAGAAGAAGGGCAAGCGGATGTACTTGCGATCACGTCTTGTCCATCTGGTGTTGCCCACACTTTCCTAGCGGCTAAGTCTTTGGAAAAGGCGGCGCATCATCTTGGGGTTCGGATTAAAGTCGAAACACAAGGTGCCAACGGGATAGGTAATCGCATTACACAAAAAGACATTGAAAGGGCAAGGTTGGTGATCTTCGCTCACGATGTGGCGATTAAGGAAGTCGAGCGCTTTGCGAATGTCAAAACGTTAGATGTCATCACCAAAGAGGCGATGCTTAATGCGCAGGCGTTGATCATGAGAAAGGTGTAATCCTTAGACCGCACAGTTTATCGGCTCCAAACTAAAAAGACTCCGCTCTAGACCTGTTAAGGTGAAAGTGGAGTCTTTTTGTATTGTGCTCAATCTAACAGGTCAGACGCTAAAAAGGGTGGTATTTAAATACGTCTTCAACCATTGAATTGAGTAAATCGATATCGTCACAGGTTTTTGCGTAGGTACGCAAGCCGGCGATTTGAACCTGAACATGTCGAGCAAGTTGAGCCGGTTCTCGCTCTTTGCTTATCTCACCTAGCTCTTGTGCTTCCGCAATCACTTTAGCAAATTCACCTTCCACGATCTTTAGTGATTTCTTTGCTTCTTCCAATAATTCTGAATGTTCATCAGTGAGTTCAGCAACCGTTTTTGCCAGCATACACATGCCATTTGGCGAACTTTGTTTTGATTCGACAACCGCACGTTTCACGAAATTTTCGAGCGCTTTGATTGGAGAATCCGTTTCGCTGCGGAAGCGGTTCAGATTGAGGATGCCAAGTTCGGTATAGCGAGCAAGAGTTTCCTTAAACAGTCCTTCTTTGCTGCCAAAAGTCGCGTAGATGCTTCCCGGGCGCATATCAATCACGTCCTGTAGGTTACGCATAGATGTTGCGTGAAAGCCTTTTTCCCAATACAGGTTAGTTGCTTTGTCTACTACATCTTGTCTATCGAACTTTGCCGTTTTAGCCATAACATCTACTTCATTAAACTGAACATATGTTCAATATTTTATGCTGAACGCTCGTTCTAGTAAAGGTGTGTTTAGCTGCTTTGCGCAGGCTTAGAACATCAAAGAGTTAATAAAACATCCAGATCATCAGGAAATAATCTTAATCATCAATAACTTCTACGGTCTTGTGCTGAGCGCCGTAGTAGGTGCCTTCATCGATGGTGTACATCAATGTTGCTTCGCACTCTGGACAATCGAATTCCTCATTGGGTTCAATAGCCGCTTCTTCTACCCATTCCCAACCGATATGTTCTTCGCAAGCGGGACAGTCCATAAAATATCTCTCAGTTATTGTCGCATATTTATTGCGAATCTCTACTTTAATAATTCGGCATTATACATATTTAGTTAACGAGGAATAGACAGTTAATCAGCGCAGAATAGGGAGTTGATTAGTTGTGAATCAATCGCTGGTGAGCGTTGAATCTATAGTTAGTTCTGAATAGATTGTTTTCTCTGAGCACATAATTGGTGCAGGCCTACCCCTTTTGGGTAGTTAAAGTGTGTCAGATTTCAGTCGCTTACGTCAATAAAATGTTGTCGCATGTGTTTTGGGTATCGTTAGGTCGCTTAGCTAACAGTTTTATCGGTAAATCAATGAATTTTGTAAGGTTAAATGTTACCTTCATCGCATCGCGATCTGTGTAGCACGGTAATTGATGCACATTGATCAAGTTGAATAATTATACAGTCACAATTGAGGCGCATCTTATTAAGGGTGTGCGAGTTAGATGACTGAAAAGATTTGTTAGCTGCTAGGGAAATGATAATGAAATTAACCGATATGTCTTTTAAGCAAAAAATCATCGCTTTGCTTATTTTACCGATCTTGGGATTTCTATGGCTTAGCGTTTCTGCGATTTCAAAAGGCGTAGAAACCACCAGTGAATTGTCTTCATTAAACCAACTTACCCGTTTGTCGGTTGTATACAGTGAATTAGTGCACGAGTTACAGAAAGAGCGTGGAATGACTGCCGGTTTTATCGGCTCACAGGGTACTCAGTTTGTCAGTGAACTACGTTCACAAAGAGCAAGTGCGGATACTCGACGTGACCAGAGAAGCGAATATTGGCAGTCGGCTGATATCGATTTACCGCAAATCACAAAGTTGAATACAGAAATCAGCCGAAGCCTCAATCAGATCACTTCTATTCGTAATCGAGTCGACTCTCAATCTATCCCACTTTCTGAGGCTCTAGGTTACTACACTCAACTTAACGCAAAGTTATTGAGCGTATCTGCATTGATTGCAGAGTTGAGTTCGGATGCCACCATTACTACAGAAACCATCGCTTACTACAACTTCTTGCAAGGCAAAGAGCGTGCTGGTATTGAACGTGCTGTACTCAATAATACCTTCTCTAAAAATGAGTTTGGCCCGGGTATGCTTGTGAGGTTTATCTCTTTAATGACTGAGCAAAATACCTATTTCTCTAACTTTAAAGTGCTGAGCACCCCAAGCAATGTGAGTTTTTTTGAGCAACAATTGAATGATCGATCTGTCGCAGAAGTTGAAAAGCTTCGTGGTTTGGCTGAATCTAAGATGAGCGGTTTTGATGTTGATCCTGTGTACTGGTTCTCGCAATCTACCGCTCGTATTGTTCAGCTAAAGAAAACAGAAAACCGCCTAGCAGAGTCGCTTATCGCACTGACAGAGAAAAAAATGTCAGAGGCGCAGTCTGCGATGATGATGAGTATTGGTCTGTTTGCTTTGATAACCTTGTTCGCGACCTTCGTGAGCTATAAGGCGATCAGCGACCTGACGATGAGAGTAAAAGATCTTACAGTGATGTTGTCTAAGGTTCGTAATGACAACGACTTAACAGTTCGCGCTAAGTTCGTTGGCAACAGCGAGCTTGGACAGATCTCTTCGGCACTCAACGAAACGCTAGAGAAGTTTTCAAACGTTATCGACAACCTGTCTCAGTCGAGTCTGACCTTAGCTTCAGCCGCTGAAGAAACCTCACAAACCTGTCACTACAATTCGAACACGCTAGTGCAACAACAAGACCAAATTGGCTTGGTTGCGACGGCGACAGAAGAGTTATCAGCAACGGTAAATGAGGTGGCGGCTAAAACTCAGCAGACAGCAAGTTCCGCTAAACTGGTCGATGAGCAGTCTCAAGAAGGTTTGAGTACGGTTCAAAACTCTTACCACTCTATCGAAAAACTGGCATCTGAAATTAATGATCTAGCGGAAAAGATCACGCACTTACACGAGAGCAGTAATAACATCAACAGTGTGATTGATGTGATTAAGTCCGTCGCTGAACAGACTAACTTGTTAGCATTGAACGCGGCAATTGAAGCGGCAAGAGCGGGTGAGCAAGGTCGTGGATTTGCGGTAGTGGCTGATGAAGTTCGCACGTTAGCACAGCGTACTCAGCAGTCGACAGCTGAAATTGAAGGTTTCATCAGCTCGTTACAGTCTGATGTGCAAACCGCGTTTAATGTGATTGATAACAGTCAGAAGATGTCGTCTAAAGCGGTTGAGGATTCAAAAGAGGTGGAACACACCTTACAAGGTATCTCAGCATCGGTGAGCGAGATCTTTAGCATGACTGAGCAGATCGCAACCGCTACCGAAGAGCAAGCGGTAGTGACTCAAGATATTGCTCAAAACGTCATGGCAGTAGAGCAGAAGTCGACAGAATCTACGACAGGTGCAACGCAAATAGCTGCAACAGCCAAAGAACAAGCTCAGTTAGCAGCTTCATTGAAAGATATTGCGAGTACGTTTAAGAGCTAACTAGCAAGCACTCCAATAAGAAGTAAAATGCCCGTTAGTATCTACTTTTAATAGCAGGACTAACGGGCTATTTGTATCTGCTGTCTTCTAAATGGCAACAGATAGTCCATTCAATGGGGATCTACCCCATAAACCAAGACACGAAAATCAACGCACCAAAACCAAATGTCGCCATTAATGCCGTGTCGCCACCGGCTGCTGTGTAGCTGCCTTCGGTTTGTAGGTGAGGGAAGTCAGGTCTGCGAACCTTAACTACCATTGCGAGTGGGCCCCAGATAGCTAGGAACACCAGCACCATACCTGCATAGTCCAGCATGCTTACAAACTGGCTAGCGAACAGCTCAGCTAATACCAAAGGTAAGATGAAGGTTAGCGCATAAGCCAACGCTTTGTTGTTGGTCACCGCATCTTTGTTTTGGTCGTAAAGCGCCATCGACACGCCGAGGAAAGAAGTCACCAAGGCCAGAGCAGAGAACAGAGCGATCACCACTTTCAACCAAGCAGATTGGCCGCTGAACGCAGAGATCAACTCAGAGATATTGTGGAACTGGCTGATCGCGTCTGTGCCGAGGTTGCCGATAATCGCGAATAACCAAGTCAGGTAGCAAATTAATGGAATCACTGAGCCAAGCAGAATCATATTGCGGATCTGCTTTTGAGTCGCTTCACGGTTGTAGATCACCAGTGATGGGATCACCACCATAGAGGCAAAGCTGGTAAAGATAACCGCGCTGTATTGCACCACATCATTGGCTGTGTATTGGCTGGTTTGAGTAAGGTAATCAAGGCGAATGTTGCTAAACAACGACGCGATAACAATAAACAGCATCACCACCATCATGATGAATAAGCCACGATTAAGTTTGTCTATGTAAGACTTGCCCGCCACTACAATTACACCCGTTAATAGGCTAAAAGCTGTGTAAGCTGCAGAGGTCGATACATCAATACCAACGTCGAGCAGTAGCTTATGAATGATGTCACCGACACCCAAGATATAAGCGATCAACATGCATACTAGCAACAGGTAAAAGAGTGCATTGATAAAGTGTTTACCTTTGCTGCCCAGAGTGAGGTAAGCAACACTGCTCATGCCACTGTTGTCTTTAGTTTTAGTGCATGCTTCTGCCAGGAGGAGTGCAGAGTATGTGGTGCCGATAAAGATAAGTAGCATCAGCACTGAGCTGATCATGAAGCCAAATTGGGCCAACACCATGGGAATAGCGAGCATGCCAGCCCCTAATGCAGTTCCTGACAGAATCAAAGAACTGCCGAATAATTTCATATTCAAGAAAAACAACCTCAAGCGATCCAATTAAATTTTGTTTGGATTGTAAATAATTGTTTCCAAGACTAACAAAATACTCAGTAAAGTTAGGGGTTAATTTCTAATAAATTTTGAATTTTTCTAAAAAATTTAAGCAGGAATTTCTGGTGTATATGTGTGGTTGATTTAAGTATTCACTCGGTGAGTTTATTTATCGTTTAGTTAACGTTCGTCCATTATTGAATGATTTAGAAATTGGCAAAATTCAGTTAAAAAGAAGTATGTTTATGAGCTAATTGTTTTCAATTCATCAAGTTTAATACTTCTCCTTTCCTGAATCCCGTTCAGGCAATGTCGATGACTAACCGTTCTATGGGTAAAAGACACGCTCAGATCGCTTTATCAATTTGAAGGTAAATAGGTAAAGAACGAGAAAAGTGTCGAAAATTCTGTTGACCTGACTACAACTTCATAGTTTATCTTTACTACTGAAATGAGGGAGAAGTGGATGTATCGCATATCTGAATTAGCGGAGCTCGTTGGCCTGAGCCGTTCAACGCTTTTGTACTATGGAAAGTTGGGTTTGATAGAAGCTCAACGCACCAATAATGGTTATCGAAGTTATTCCGAACGCGACTTGCAGCGTGTGAAATTGTTGCAGCAGTTACAAGCGGGTGGACTGACGTTGAAAGAGTGTCAGGCGTGTTTGGATGCCAAGGTTGACCGCTCCTTGTTACAAAACCGACTCGAACAATTGGACGAAGAGATCGCTCAGAAACAGCGTTCGAGAGATCTTTTATCGGCCTTGTTAGGCGAGAGTGGTTTGCAAGATTGGCATGAATCGATGGACAAGGTGGCGCCTGATGCGCATCTCGATTGGCTCATTAAGCAAGGCTTTGATGAGAAGCAAGCACTGCGACTGAAATGGCTTTCAAAAGACATGAACGATCATGACCAGTACATGGCGGATTTTGAGGTGATCTTTGAGGGTTTACAGCGTTTAGGGCCAGGAACAGCGGAAGATACTTTAGCGGCGTTGGTACACGTTTCGGTTTCTCCTAAACGTGTGCTTGAGATCGGTTGTGGTAAAGGTATTGCCACCTCTGTGTTAGCGAAAGCCTTAGTAGAACATCAAGTGGATGTGCAAATAACGGCGGTAGATAATGATCAACCGAGTTTAGATGTTCTGACTCAGCAAGCACAGGTTCTTGGCTTAGAAAGCAACGTCAAAACCGTATGCGCGAGCATGATGGATCTGCCGTTTGAAGCTAAGTCGTTTGACCTAATTTGGTCGGAAGGCAGCGCTTACATCATGGGTGTTGAAAAGGCGCTAAAGCAGTGGCGAAATTTACTCAGTGATGACGGCATATTGGTCGTTAATGATTTGGTGTGGAATACCGAACAACCTAACGAATCGAGCAAAGCGTTCTGGCAGAAAGAGTACCCGGACATGACGACGGTTTCCGAGCGTATTAAACAGGCAAAAGCAGCGGGTTATGAAGTTTTGGATCACTTTGCAATGAGTGACGCTGGTTGGCTTGCGTATTACCAGCCCTTTCAAAAGCGAATAGAAGCGCTTAAAGCAACGATGCCGAACTCAAAAGCGCTAGTCGATTGCGACAATGAAGTTAAACAATTTTTCGATAGCAGCACATCAAAGAACGGTTTGGGTCAAGAGCCTTCGAAAGGTTCTGAACAACGTGATTTTGATTATCAGTTCTTTGTGCTCAAGAAATTAAAGTAAATGAGTAACACCATGAAATTTAGGCAATATAATTCAAATGAAATCGAAACGATCACTCAAGTTTTCACTCAAACCTTTACGGATTCAGAAGGTGAGAACGAAGGTAAAACTTTGGGTGAGCTTGCCAACGATCTTTTAACGACCACAGCTCCGACAGAGCTATTTTGCTTTGTTGTTGAAGATGATTCTAGTGAGTCGGATGCGGATAGTACGATTGTAGGCTCGATTATCTTTACGTCGCTTTCATTTGACGATGAAACCAAGGCATATTTGCTTTCGCCAGTCGCGGTGAGCACTCAGGTGCAAAAGCGTGGTATTGGTCAGCGCCTGATTAACTCCGGTTTGCAGCTCCTAAAAGAGCAGGGTATTGAGCTTGCAGTGACGTACGGTGATCCTAACTACTATTCAAAAGTGGGCTTTGAGCAAATTACCGTTGAGCAAGTCCCTGCGCCCTTTGAATTGAGTTTCTCTCACGGTTGGTTGGCTCAATCGTTGACTGGTGGTGAAATTAAAGTAACAAGTGGCAAGTCGAGCTGTGTTAAAGGCTTGGCCCACGCAGAATATTGGTAGCCGCTTGCAAAAAAATTGAGAAAAAGAGAAAGCCCATCAGGTGTTGCCTGTTGGGCTTTCTTGTTATGAACGAAGACATTCTTCTGGCTTCAATGTATAAATTGAACAACTGTTCAAAATAACACTTGAACGATCGTTCTTGTTTGATCTATATTGTTTTTACACCAACGGAGAACATTCATTAATTGCTCCGTGATTGAATAACTTTAGAACCGAAAATTGATAGGGATAGAGCAATGAGCAACTTCAAAATTCACTCAGTAGAATCCGCGCCAGAGCAAAGCCAACCTATTCTTGAGGGCGCTAAAAAGCAGATGGGCAGAGTGCCGGGCTTGTTTGGTGTGTTGGCTGAATCTCCAAACACACTTAAGGCTTACACTCAGCTTCATCAGGCGTTTAGTGACTCATCTTTCGATGCTGAAGAGCTAACGGTTGTTTGGCAAACCATCAACGTTGAACACGAATGCCACTACTGCGTTCCTGCACACACTGGCATTGCACATTCAATGAAGGTTGATCCTGCAATCACCGAAGCACTGCGTAATCGCACAGCTTTACCCACTGAAAAGCTGCAAGCCCTGCATGATTTTACGCTGAGCATGGTACGTAACCGCGGCAATGTGCCTGAAAGTGAAATGGCAGCATTTTTCGAAGCGGGCTACGGTCAGCAACAAGTGCTAGAAGTGATTCTTGGCCTGTCTCAGAAAGTGATCAGTAATTACGTAAACCACGTTGCTAAAACGCCAGTCGACAAAGTTTTTGAACAGTTCGCTTGGCAAGGGTAATCGTATTTAACTAACCATCGTATTTAAGCAACTCAAGATATGATAATGATGAAAGCCCCACTCAGTTGAATGGGGCTTTGTTGTTTTGGTCTAAATGGTAATTAGAAAGGTAACCTAACGCACGTGCTTAGCGATTATCTTCGCTAGTGTCACAACCCCTTCTTTCCACTCTTTGCTCTCTTCAATGTTGGCAACAGTAAAGCGCAAGCAGTGTTTATATTGGTCGTTGGTGCCAAATACTGTTCCGGGTAAAATCCCCAACTTATGCTTTAAACAGTCTTGATAGACCGCGTAGCTATCGACCGATTCAGGCAGTGTTATCCAGTTTAAAAAAGAGCCTTCCGGTTTTGATAGGTGGTATTGCCCGACAAGGTGTGGGTGGCTATCTAGTGCTTGTATTAACAGGCTTTGGAATTGCTTTTGGTTGGTTTGGTAGAGCCGTTTCATTTTGGATAAGTGGCTGCGATATTTACCGGTAGTGAGGAATTGCCCTACCGCGGATTGCATCAGGTTTGAGCTGCCCATGTTGTCGCATAAAAGGTACTTTTCGACTAAAGGTTGGTAGCGCCCCGACAATAACCAACCGATTCGCAAGCGTGAGTCTAAGGTTTTAGACAGTGAGTTGACGTAGATGACTCTATCTTGGTCATCAAGCTCTTTGAGGCTAGCGATTGGTGTATCGAACGCCAAGCTACCGAACACATCGTCTTCGATAATTGGTAAAGATCCGGTGATCTCCAGTAATGCTTTTCGATTCGCCAATGGCATTCTTGAGCCGGTTGGATTAGTAAAGTTTGGCGTTAGCAGTAAGGTTTTTACTTCCCATTTGTCCAACGCGCTCTGCAGTGATGGAATGTCAATGCCATGGCTAACACTGCTCGGGATTTCTAAAGCTTGCAAGCCAAGTGATTCGAGCAACAATAAATTACCGAAGTAACACGGTGACTCGACCGCCACGATGTCACCGGGCTTGGTGAGCGCACGTAAAGCCAAACTGATCGCCTGTTGAGCACCATGAGTAATTGCAATCTCTTTCGATCCCGCAGGCACACCAAGATCATGAGTGATCTTTAACAATTGCTTTACTAATTGCTCGTCGCCGGGGGGTAATTGGTAATAACCGGGAAGCTGAGTTTGTAATCGACTGTGACGGCCAATCTCGGCATACAAGCTACGAATCGCAGGATTGTTGATGTTCGGGTGCGCGGAGCCTGCCAACAGTTTCAGGCGACCTTTTGGACGAGAGAGTACCGATTTGGTGACAGACAACAGATCGACTTTTTGAGGTTGGCTTGATGCATCCCAGCTGGTGGTGTTCGGTGCTTTCACGCGATAGCCAGATTTAGGTACTGAATAAACCCAGCCTGTGGCTTCCAGTTCTTGATAGGCGCGAATTACGGTATTTTTGCTTACGCCAAGCTGTTCGCTTAACTGGCGGATCGAGGGAAGGCGATCGTCTGGATGAAAGAGCCCCTTATCGATCTGAGCCTTAATATGTTGTTCGGTAGCAAGGTATTTATTGCCGCTGAGTTCTGCTTCCACGTGTTTCTCCCTCGTTGCACACTCTCAATCTGTAACCATTTAAAGTGTTATATCTGTATCTTTATTAGTTATCTGTACCCAACTAAGGTAACAGCATTGATGAAGAGTTGACCAGAGGTTTGTAATGCTGATTAAAATGATTCCGTTTGTGTTTGTAATATTGTGGTCGTCAGGTTTTGTCGGCGCACGTCTTGGTGTTGAATATGCCGAACCCGCAACATTACTTTCATTGAGGATGGTAGCCAACGTGGCGCTGTTCTTGGTTTTGATTGCAATCCTTAAGCGTCGTATTCCTCGTGGTCGAGCATTCTTCCACGCAAGTGTGGTTGGCATCTTGATTCATGGTTTCTACCTTGGTGGCACCTATCTGGCGATTGATATAGGTATGCCCGCCGGGTTGAGTTCTCTACTTGTTGGCTTACAACCGATTCTTACCGCATTGATTATGATCAGCTGTACTTCGCAGCGTTTTAATTTTGCACAGTGGTTGGGGTTAGCGCTTGGTTTTGCGGGTATTAGTTTGGTGTTGATGGGCAATATTGAATGGCAGTCAGACGACCAAAAAGGCTTGGCAACGTTATTGTGTTTGGTTTCTTTGGTGGGTATTACCTGCGGCACTTTGTATCAGAAGCGCTTCTGTCAGGGGACAGATATGGTCGGCGGTGCGATGGTGCAATATTTGGCTTCTGCCGCGTTGTTTCTGCCGTTCGCAATGCGTTACGAAACTATGCAAGTAAACTGGACGATAGAATTCACGTTGACTCTAATTTGGCTGGTGGTCGTTCTGTCTTGTGTTGCCATCCTATTGTTGCTTTACATGGTAGAGCACGGTGCATCTTCAAGTGTGGCTTCGGTCTTTTACTTGGTGCCACCGACGACAGCAATCCAAGCGTGGCTTATTTTCGGTGAGTCGTTCGACATGTATGGCGCGATGGGCTTTGCCTTGTCTGCTGCGGCGGTTTATTTGGTGGTAAAAAAGCCTAATATCTTAAGATCTCATCGTTTAAGTGAAAGTTCGACCTAAGTTGTGAATTTTAGGAAGGTGACAAATAATAAAACGCCCGACATGAGAATGCAGGGCGTTTTAGTGTTGTGCTATAAGTTTTATAGGTTAGAAGTGACTTACATTTATTAAGTTTGTAAGGTTTTAATGTACTTCGATAAATCAATCATAGACTTGGCATTTAGCTTTTGAAGTACGCGGCTTTTATAGGTGCTTACCGTTTTTTGACTTATATTGAGTTGATTCGCGATGGCTTTGTTACCCACGCCATCTAATAGTTGTCTTAGCACTTCACGTTCCCTTACGGAGAGCGAGTCTAACGGTGTGGGTGTCGTGTTGATTAAAGGTGTTTCATCCGTATCTTGCCCTCCGTAATAGATGATTTTCTCTATCATTTCGTTGAGCTCGAGACTTTTGGTTATGTATGTCGCACCTAGCCCTTGGCATAAGGAATCATACAGTGGGTTGTCCTCCCCTGAGATGAAGATAACTCTTCCTATAAACTCGGTTTGGCGAATCTTTTCGACTAGATGAAAGCCACTTTCGTCGGTTAAATTCACATCGACAATCAGCAGGTTGTAAACATTGTCCCGTATATAATCTAACGCTAATTGAGGAGTGGTAACACAATGTGCATTTTCGACACTTTGTTGCTCGAGCAGTGCATTCTTTAGTGCCACACCAATAATGGGTTGATCATCAATCACTAATACGTTCAGCTTTTTTACTTCTGATGTGGTTTTTTGCTTAACCAGTGCTTGCTGAAGATCGTGAATCGACATAGGTCGACCCGTAAAATAACCTTGGCACTCATCCGCACCCATGTTTTTGATATATTGCCAAGTATCAGCATCTTCTATCCCTTCGACAACCACATTTAAATGCAACGCTTTTGCAGTGCCGATGCAGAGCTTGACGATAGACGCATTTTGGTAATCTTGAATCACATTGCCAACAAAGCTGCGATCTATTTTCAGAATATCAAAAGGTATCTGCGTGATTTTCTCCAGTGATGAATAGCCTGTGCCAAAGTCATCGATGGCGAGCTTAACTCCAAGCAATTTAAGTCGGGCTAAATTGATGAGGGAATTAGCATCCGAAGAATAGATATGACTTTCTGTAAGCTCTAGAACAAGGTTGTTGTAGTTGAACCCTTCACGTTCACAAGTCTCAATAATTTCATTACAGATATCACTACACTCAAGGTCTCGTTGAGTGAAGTTGATCGATAGCTTGATCGGCGTTGTTAAGTTTAAGCTTTGAATTGCTCGGATAGACTTGTTGAGTACAGTACAAAACAACAAATTGTAGTGTTCAGACTTGGTGATGTATGACAAAAAGTGGTTTGGCGTTAACACCCCCAGCTCTGGATGATCCCACCTTACAAGCGCTTCTACACCGACAATTTTGTCAGATTGAAAGTCCACTTGCGGCTGGTAATAATAGAAGATTTCATCATTTTCTATCGCAGATACCACTTCAGACTCAGTAAAGGTGAAGTGTGGTTTATTGTGCTCTAGATGTTGTGTTGTTTGCGGCGTGCTCGAAGAAACAATTTTTGAGATGCAGTCGTGTGTAAAGGGTTTTTTTAAACTGTGCACACTTTTGAATCTTAGGGTTTTACAAGCTAGGTAAGTCAACTTAATCACACTCGTTTCACTCGAGCTTAATATAGTGATAGTGGCTGAGCGTTGGTATTTAGATATTTCACGAAGTAATAAGATCCCATCAGAATCTGGCAACTGTATATCACAAAATATATGGCTATACTTCTCACTGAAGCAGAAATCAAGAGCACTCTGACTGGTATGAGCTATAGTGATTTGCGCAATACCTAGGTCATTCAAGAGCAACTTTAATGAGATGGCTTGAATACGATCATCTTCGATTATTAGAATTTTCATGGGGCGTATCACTTAAACTAAGGGATTGCTTCGTCTGCAATCTTTATTATTTTTATTAACTCATTACAGAGTCGTTCGTTGTAAACAGGGTTGTGATATTCAAAACTTTCCATTTCTTCCGTCAACTCTACGATATGTTGGATCTTTAGAAGTTGAGCTGCTCCTTTCACTTTATGGGCAATTTTTTTATAGTGGTTAGGGTTATTAGACAAATCTTCAATATCTGATGAGAATGACTCGCTAATCACTTGTAATAATTCTTTTTGGTTTGATTTTTTTATGTGGTTAATCCAATCAGAATGTTCTGAACCTGATCCGCTCAACGCTTTGGGCTTTTGTTCCTCTTGGTTCAACGGTAAGTGACGTCGCAATACATCAATCAGATCTTTCAACTCATAAGGTTTATAAAGTACGTCACTCATACCAACATTTAAGCATTCAGTATGTGTCGTTTTAGGGTCATCAGCAGTACAGCCAATGATAGATATGTCTGCATTTTTCTGATTATTGCGCACCTGTTGTGTGAGTTCAAAACCATCCATAAATGGCATGTGATTGTCTGTGATTATCAGATCATATTTCGTTGGATCTTGCTCAAAGAGAGCAATGGCTTCTTGCCCATCAGATGCAATAGAGCAGTCGATCCCAATCTCTTCAAGTTGTTGCTTAATCATAAGTTGGTTAATTTTATTGTCTTCTGCAACCAAAATATGAGCTGAAAATTGTACTAGGTTGGGCTCAACATCAAGAGTGGATTGGGCAAAAGAAAGTAGATAAGTGTATATCTCGCTAGGAAATTTTTCATAGATCTCATCGAGAAGCGGGGCGTTAAATGGTTGGCTTCCTTCGTTGTATATCCCCCACTCAGCTAACCATGAATTGATAATAGATGAGGTTGAATCAAACTGTGTTAATGGTACGTCTGGTTTTGAACTAACATAGTGCAATGGTATTGATACCGTGATGCTAGTACCGAAGTTGACTTCAGATGTAATATCTATGCTGCCTTTAAATTGTTTGATTATGGTATCTACAATTGTCATACCGAGCCCAGTACCTCCGAACCGACGTGATTTGCTGTTGTCTGCCTGCACAAAAGGTTCAAATATGGTGTCCACTTGATCTGAGGTCATTCCAATTCCAGTGTCTTGTACTTGGAAGTGGAGAGCGCTCTGTTTTATAGAAATGGTAATAGTGACCGCGCCATATTCGGTAAATTTGATTGCATTAGAGAGTAAATTCGATATGACTTGTTGGATCTTATCCATGTCAGTCGACACCAAGATAAGAGGGGTTGGCTCCCAATACACTTTGAAATCGATGCCTTTTCCAAATGCATGGGATTGGTGAGATTTTAATATTGTGTCTATCCCAACCAAAATGTTGGTTTGCTCTATTACTATGTTGCTTTCTCCTGCTTCCATCTTAGAGAAATCAAGAATATCGCTCACATGACTATTTAGGATATACGCCGACTTACGTATGCTATCGATGAACATGTTCTGTTCTTTGTTGTTATTTTTTCGTTCTAGCAGCCCAACGATGCCGTTGATTGGGGTGCGTAACTCATGAGTGATGACAGCCAAGAATCGCGCTCGGGTATCGATGGCTCTGTTTGCAATCTTATTTGCCTTCACTAACTCTTTCTTGTGGTTGTGGGCTTTGGTTGTGTCATCTAACACTAAAATCTGGAACTTCTTACCTGTTCTTGGGTTCTCTACGTGGTGCAAGTATCGTTTAAAGTAACTTTCGTTGTTCACGCAGTAAGTTTCATCAAATTCATCATTGTGTAAAAGAGGGGCGGCTAGCGCGCACAAGTCGTGCTCATTCGTGCACTTAGTGCAATTATGGAAATATTTACGATATGCCTTATTGGCGAACACTTGGTTATACCTGTCGTCTACTACTGAGACTAAAACAGGAAGATCATCAAGCAGAGTTGCAAACCAAAGAGCTTCTTCAGACGCCTTTTTCTTCTCACTGTATTGTGCTTGTAAGCTCTTTTGTAGGCGGTTTCGACGTAGAACATGGAATAGGAAAAGCCCCAAGATAATGAGTAGTGACGTGCCACTAATTATCATTAAGGTTCTCTTGTTATAACCGTAGTTGATTACCCCGAGGTTATATCGGTTCTTAAACTGCTCGATATGGAGGCTTGTCATTGGATATAGCATTCGATTTATGAGATCCATGGCTGCGATGTGTTGTCCTCTCAGCACCATGCCTACTGGAACACTGTAGAAATCCTCAGTTTCTGCTAGTGCAATTTTTCCACTATAGCGAGCGAGAAAATCGTAGCCAATGACATCTTTGTTTAAGAAAGCACGACCAATATTTCCATCAATCAATGCCTTAAATAGACAGGATCTTAAGAGCTAACTTGTTTATTTAGATAGAAAAAAGGCTTCATT
>NZ_JBGOOD010000055.1:0-30977 GCF_041439475.1 Vibrio sp. 1S139 | reverse complement strand
AGATGGTTCACTCGTTAAGCGGTGAACAACGCTTCATACGACCTCAGGTCGCACAAACAGTTCTGACTTAGAGCTTTAAAACCCACTTAACCTTAAACTCTGCTCTGCATATTGCTCTAGATCAAAATAGGAGTGATTATCAATTGTATTACATGTTAAGAAATAGCACTATGCGCACATTGAATTTTATATATTGTTAATATTTGCATAATGAATCTTGCTCAAGTCGACCTCAATCTACTCGTTATTCTTAAACACCTTCTTGAAGAGAAGCACGTTTCCAACACGGCATTGGCGCTGGATATGAGCCAACCTACGGTGAGCCGATCTCTGCAAAAACTGCGTACCGTTTTCAATGATGATCTATTGGTGCGAGCGGCTTATGGCTATGAGTTAACGCCAAAAGCAGAAGCCATTAAGCAAGATCTCAATTCGGTACTGACACGTTTAGAAAAGCTGGTACATGGCGATGTATTCGAGCCGCAAAGCAGTGACAGTACGGTTCGCTTCTTTGGTTTAGTGCCTAATGTCGCGCACTTGCTGCCCAAGGTAGTTGCGGAGATACGTCAACAAGCGCCAAACATGACTGTTGATATCGACTCGATTCCTAAACGACACTTTGAGCCTCTGTTATCCGGTGATGCGCACTTTGTGTTGTCGACCCACGAGCCGTTAAGTTCAGAGCAAAATTTGTATCGAATGTTCGTGATTAGCCGCGATTACCGTTTGCTGATGAGTAAAAAACATCCTTTGGCGGACAAAGAGATCACGGTTGATGACTTGTTGAATAGCCAACTTGGTCAAATCTCACTGCAAGGGGATAAGAAGCTCTCGATCGAAAGTCGATTTAAAGATCTTGGCTTGATTGATAAGCAGCGCCAGCTGTCCATTCCAATTCAGCTTTCCAATTTTAACGTCGCGCCGGATATGGCAGAAGCAACCGACATCATCTTTCATTTACCGACACCTTTTGCTCAACAAGCCGCTACGCAAAGAGATCTTGTTTGTAAACGCGTGCCTAAAGCGTTGCGCCACCCATCAGAAGACGTCTACTTATACTGGCATAAGCGCTTTCATAACGACCCGATGTGTCGCTGGGTTCGCAATATATTCAAAGAGCTTTATACATAATCCATCTGCAGGGTGAATGAAAATTACGAATATCTATCGATTTGGATATGGATATCTTTCATTATTTGAATGGTGAATAACGAGAATCGATTTTTGGTATGAAACTTTCGTTGATAAGAATGGTAGCTGGTTGTTTAATGAAAATCATTATCATTACTAATCACATATAAGAATGAATATCATGTCTGAGAGATCTCTTTTGATTCGCAAACCTCTTTTGGTTCGTAAACCCCTTTCGATCGCAGTCGCTGTTATTTGTACCTCACTTTCAGCTAACGTGTTAGCGCAAGAAGAAGCGCAAGCAACAGATGAACAAATGGTTGTTACGGCAACTCGTACCGAGATGGCACTAAAACAAGCGCCAGCTTCAATGTCGGTTATCACCGCGCAAGACATTGAAGACAGCCCTGGTATTACCTTGGCGGACATCGTTGCAGAATCAACGAGTGTAGAGTCTGATTTTGATAGCACACGTGCTGGCCGTCAGATGATCTCTATTCGTGGTATGGATTCAGATTACACTCTTATCATGGTGAACGGTCGTCGTTTAAGCTCTGCAAGTGCCATCATCCGTGGTAACGACTTCGACCTATCAACGATTCCTGCTGATTCGATCGAACGTGTTGAAATAATCCGTGGCCCAATGTCTGCACTTTACGGTTCAGATGGTATGGGCGGTACAATCAACATCATCACTAAGGCTCCAGAAAACGATTGGAGCTCTACACTGAGCATGGACACTTCATCTCCACTTGATGGTGATGGAGGGGAAGAGTATTCGATGGGCTTCACGACATCTGGTGCGTTGATTGAAGACGAGTTGTTTGCTCGCCTTTCTGTTAACCAGACAAGCCGTAACGCTTGGCAACCATATTCTGGTACACACAGCTTTGGTTACGATCGTTCAGATGTAACAGCTCTAGAAGAACGTGACACGTTAAGCTTACTTGCAAGCCTGACATGGAATGCAACAGACAACCAAACCATTGATTTCGATTTTGGTTACAGTGACGACGAACGTGAGTCATCTGCGGAAAACGTATCATCTGTGATTGAGTCTGACACACGTGTTGTACGTCAGAGCCAAGCGATCACACATAGTGGTTTTTGGAGCTGGGGTGACACGCAAGTACGTTATTCACGTGAAAATGTGACAGATAATGATGCTGCGGACTCAGATACTAACTATAGCAGTGACATCGAAGAACTGACTCAAATTGTTGAAGCTTCGGCGACCACTTATCTTGGTGATAGTCACACCGTAACGTTTGGTATGGACTACCAGTTGAGTGAATTAACCAACAAAGAAAACTTAGTCAATGGTACATCTGAAGCTTATCAAGGTTCGTTATTTGTTCAAGACCAATGGTTAATGACGGATCAACTAACGGCAACCATTGGTGGTCGTTTAGATAAGCATGAACTGTACGGTGAAGAGTTCAGCCCACGTGTGTACTTGGTTCATCAAACAACGAATGACCTGATCATCAAGGGTGGTGTGGGTAAAGCATTTAAAGCACCAACATTGACTCAAAATCAGACAGACTACACAGTTAATAGCTGTAAAGGCGTATGTGATTTACATGGTAATGAAGATCTTAAGCCCGAAACCAGCTTGAACTATGAGATCGCTGCGATTTATAGCCAACCTCGTTGGAATGTTGAAGGTGCCTTATTCCGAAATGAAATCAACGACCTAATTGATCGTGATGAAACCTATTGTGAGAACGGCGGAGTGTTTGAATCGGGTAAAGGTTGCGCTGATAGTTCAAGCTCAACTGGCTATGTGAATGGTAAGCGTACTTATACAAACGTATCAGAGGCTGTAGTTCAAGGTGCTGAGCTTACAGGCCAATTCCAAATTACTGATGAATGGGGTGTGTCTGGTAATTACACATTCTTAGACACTGAAGATAAGTCTACTGGTGACGAATTACTTGAGCGTTACAAGCATTCGGGTTTAGTTAAACTGAACTGGAGCCCAACTTACGATCTAAGTACCTTCGTGAGTGCGCGTTACCGTGGTGAACGTCAGATCGAAAGCGATCTAACTCAAGACGCTTACACAACGCTGAACCTAGGTGCTGTCTACAACGTGAATGCTTCAGTACGACTACGTGCAGGTATCACGAACTTAACTGACGAAGCTGTATCACAAGAGCTAGAGAGCATGGGCTATGTTGAAGAGCCTCGTACTTACTACGTAGGTATGACAGCGGACTTCTAATTTAGAGTTCAGTAACTGATAGCTTGATACAAAAGAACCCACACTGGCTGATGCTCTAAAAGGAGAATGGCGAGTGTGGGTTCTTTTTTGATCTATAGATTTGGTTTAATTTGCCGTTTATCTATTAATCTAGATTTTGACACATGTGATCAGCGCATTACCGGACTGAGTATCCCAAGGAATCAGCTTGTCGTAATCGTGCTCGAAGATATTAACCTCGAAGTAGGGCTTCAATATCTCGATTAACTCTTTAAACGAGAATGCCACCATTGGGTGTTCATCATTCCACACTTGAGTTTCACCAGCAGTCGTCTTTTCGATGCTAAGCTTTAGCGCTTGCTTATCACCCTGACCAGAGTAATACCAACCAGAACGGAACGTGAAATCGTCTTTGTCTTGGTTTGTTGTGTGTCTAACAAACAGGTCGTTGCTGATCTTGTCTTTATCAACCACGTTAAAACAGAAAATACCTTCTGGCTTTAACGCACGATGCACACTTTCAATACACTCTTTAAGCTTCTCAAGGCCATCGTTGTAATGGATGGAATACAGGAAGCAAGTGATAAGATCGAGTGGTTCCGTGACCTCAAAGTTACTCATGTTTTGTACTGAGAACTTGGCTTCCGGGCAGCGAACTTCTGCGATATCTAACATCGGCTTGTTAAGATCTAGGCCACCGCTTTGGTAACCGAAATCAATAAAATGACGAACGTGTGGGCCAGTGCCACAAGCTAAGTCGAGGTGTGTTTTTCCTTCATTTCCAAAGATTTGATGGAGTCTACGTACGCAGTTACTTTGCGCTTGGTAGTCAATATCTACACACATTAAATCATAGTAACCGGATAGGTCGGTATAGAGTGCGTTGGCGGACATATTTGCCTGCAGCATAAGCTGAAAAATTAGGGTGGCGCATCATATACCGAAATTGGAAAATCGCAATCAAATATTCGATCAATGAAAGCGTTTTATTTTCTAACTTATGGTCGTTTTAAATGAGACCGTTTAAAGGGATGTTTAAGCTGCCAACAACATCAGTACGCGTGTCATCGCTATTCACTTTGCCCTGACTACTTATTCGTTAACTAAAACAGGTGTTGCTCCCTCAATGCAGCGACCATACGGGCTTTGCGGAACGCTTTTATCACGAGACGAGATAGGAAAAATATGGTATCTAGGTAAACCCAGTGTGACATTTATAATTTTATGATTAATCAGTAATTTTACTGATTCAAACCGAGTTCTTGAAAAGGAAACAATTAAGGAAAGTGGGCTGTTGATAAAAACCAAATCACTCAAGCTAAATAAGCGAACTAAACAAGGAGAGTTGTAACAATGACATCAGCAATAAATGCACAGGGTTCAATGGAAAATAGAACAGCATTGGAAAGCAGTGCTTCAATAGAAATTAAGGTGGATGACTTGTCGGGTGGGGAAGTCGTTGAATTGCTTGAAGAGCATCTTGCTGATATGTACGCAACTTCGCCAGCCGAAAGCGTCCATGCACTGGATCTAGATGGGCTCAAGTCACCAGAAATTACCTTTTTCAGTGCTTGGAAAGACAGCCAACTGCTTGGGTGTGTCGCCATTAAAGAGCTGAATACCCAACACGCTGAACTCAAATCGATGAGAACCTCACAGTTTGCTCGAAAGTCAGGTGTTGCGAGCCAACTTTTACAGCACGTATTGGATACAGCAACCGCCCGCCAGTATCAAACAATCAGTTTAGAGACCGGCTCAGAAGACTACTTTAAGGCTGCGCGTAACCTGTATGAAAAGTTTGGCTTCGGATACTGTGAACCCTTTGCTGATTATGTGTTAGACCCGCACAGCCAGTTTATGAGTATTGAGTTGCGTTAAGAGACTAGCCTTAGATGTCGACTTACTTTGCAGGTTTCTCCCTTGGCCTTTCGCTGATTCTTGCGATTGGCTCTCAAAATGCGTTTGTTTTAAAGCAAGGGCTTAAGAACCAACACGTATTGGCAGTTTGTGCTGTATGTGCCATTTCTGACGCCTTACTGATTAGCTTTGGCGTGACGGGCTTTGGCGCAATCGTTAAACAGTTCCCACAAATTGAGCAGTTCGCCCGTTATGGTGGCGCTATCTTTTTGGGTGTCTATTCATTCTTAAGCTTCCGATCAGCATTTACCGAAAACCACGCCTTAGAAGCCACGGCAGAAACTAAAGACTCATTAACCAAAGCGATTGCGATGTGTTTGGCGTTCACTTGGCTTAACCCGCATGTGTATTTGGATACTGTGGTATTGCTGGGGTCTATCTCAACTCAATATCAACCGGATCAAATGTTGTTTGGCGCTGGGGCGGTATCGGCGTCATTCGTGTTCTTCTTTTCACTTGGATATGGCGCTCGCTTCTTGGCTCCAATGTTTAAGAACCCGAGAGCGTGGAAGGTGTTGGAATTTGTCGTTGGCGTGATCATGGCATCTATTGCAATATCTTTGATTGTCTAGCTGCGCGTAATTAGGCTTCCATTTTGGTATAGGTGTTGAATACACGCCAGTAGAAAGCCTAACCTTACGTTTAATCTCACAAGCAGATGCAGTAAATATCGAATTCTTCGGCCCGAATGGTAATAGACTGGCAAGCCGTGATGTAGCGTTTAGCACAGTAACTCTGGGCGCTTCGTACAATTTTTGACGACCTCTGTGAAATAGCTTAAAGCTAAAGCTATGGACACCTAAAACCGCTCTAACGTTGAGCGGTTTTTTTATGTCAAAAATAACGATTGGTCACGCTATGGGCGGAGTTGGTCCAAAGCCTGAAATTAGTTGGTTTTCACAAGCTTATAAAAGGGAATTATCTCGACTATTTTGGTAGATTAAAGGTATTACAGACTTCCAGTGAGCAGCAATGAAGATTCTTCACACGTCCGATTGGCACCTTGGCCAAAACTTCTACAATAAAAGCCGCAAGAATGAACATGAACGGTTTTTACAATGGTTACTTGAGCAAGTTACAGAGCACGACATCGACGCGATCATTGTTGCTGGCGACATTTTCGATACCAGTACACCCCCGAGTTACGCTCGTGAGATGTATAACAAGTTTGTGGTCGATTCGAACAAGATCGGTTGCCAATTGGTGTTATTAGGTGGAAATCACGATTCAGTCTCTGTGCTTAAAGAGACACAACAGCTGCTCAAATACATGGGCGCAGACGTGATTCCTAATACCAATGAAGATCATGCGACTCAGGTTGTCGAACTAAAAGGCAAGAACGGCGATGTAGAAGCGCTGGTTTGTGCCATTCCTTTTATTCGCCCTCGCGATGTGTTGATGAGCCAGGCGGGTGTCACTGGCGTTGAGCGTCAGAAGCAACTCGGCGATGCAATCAAACAGCATTATCAAAGTGTTTATGATGCGGCGGTTGCTAAGCGCGCGACGTTTGTAAATAGCGAGCACATGCCGATTATCGCTACCGGTCATTTAACGGCGATGGGTGTCCAACAATCGGATTCTGTGCGTGATATCTATGTCGGCAACCTTGATGGTTTCGCCGCTGATGGCTTCCCAGACGCAGACTACATCGCACTTGGTCATATCCATCGCCCACAAGTGGTGGCAAAGCGTGAATACATTCGTTATTCAGGCTCTCCAATCCCACTAAGTTTTGATGAACTTAAGTCTCAAAAACAAGTGTGTGTGGTTGAGTTTGTTGAAGGTGAGCGCACCATTTCTCAACTGCCTGTTCCCACATTCCAACCTCTAGCTGAAATCAAAGGCGACTTGAGCAAGATCGAATCTCAGCTTAACCAATACATAGGTTTAGATAGCGACCAAAGCGTATGGTTATCGATAGAAGTGCAAGCGCAAGATTACTTGTCGGATCTACAAGAACGTATGCGCGCACTGACCGAAGGATTGAATGTGGAAGTACTTCAACTGCGCCGAGCAAGAGAGCGTCGTAATCAAGCATTAGAGCAAGAGTCGGCAGAGACCTTATCTGAACTGAGCCCGATGGACGTGTTTACGAAGCGTATTGCCTTAGAAGAGTTTGAAACCGATTCTGAAAAAGCGCGTTTAGAGCGCATGACGGTGAAGTTCAAACAAGTGATGGTCGAAGTGTCTGAAAGCGCTCAAGCGCCCAATAAAGTAGAAGAGTAATCGTATGAAGATTTTAAGCCTAGAATTTGAAAACCTGAACTCTTTGAAAGGGCGCTGGAAGCTCGATTTTACCCAATCGCCGTTTGCAGAAAACGGTCTGTTCGCAATTACTGGTCCAACTGGGGCGGGTAAAACCACCATTCTTGATGCGATTTGCTTGGCACTTTTCCATCGCACACCGCGTTTGAAAAGCATTGCTAAAGGTAATAATGAATTAATGACTCGTGGTACGGGCGAGTGTTTTGCTGAACTGGAATTTGAAGTTCAAGGTAAAACGTACCGATCTAATTTCCACCAAAAGCGAGCGCGTGGAAAACACGATGGCGCATTGCAAACGCCAACGTGCGAGTTTGCCGATGCGGACACCGACAAAGTCTTAGAGACCATGTTGACCAAGAAGACCAAGCTGGTGGAGCAGGTTACAGGGCTCGATTTCTCACGCTTCACTAAATCCATCATGTTGTCTCAGGGTGAGTTTGCGGCGTTCTTAAATGCCAATGCTAACGACCGTGCAGAGCTACTTGAAGAGCTGACGGGAACCGAAGTTTATAGCCTGATTTCAGAGCGTATCTACGATCATTTTAAGTCGAGTGAAGAGTCGCTTAATCAACTAAAAGCGAAAGCTGAAGGTGTGAGCTTACTGTCTGAAGAGCAAATCAAAGAGCTGACCGCAGAGCGTGAAACGCTAGAAGTAGAGCAGAAGCGTTTAGCCGAGCAATTAAAAGAGTGGCAAGTGCATCTTAGCTGGTGGAAAGACGTGACCAAAGCTGAGCAAACTATTGCGGCCAGTGAGCTCGATCTGAAAACCGCTCAAGATGAACTAGACCGTAACCAACCGTCACTAGAGCGCTTGGCAAACAGTGAGCCGGCTGAAAAGCTGCGTCCAGTACACAAAGATTTAAAGCGTTGCGAACAAGAGGTGAACACTACTCAAGCTCACCTAGATAACAGCACCAAGTTACTTGCCGTTCGTGATGCAGAAATGCAAGACGCGCAAACTAAACTGACTCAAAGCAGTGTGATTGTCGAACAGGTAAAAAGTGAGCAACAAGATCAAGATAAGATCATCGATCTCGTGCGTCCGCTAGACAACCAAATTGCCGTACTCAAAGATAAGCAAACTGCGACCGTTAATGCAGCGAACACGCTAAACGAGCAACATACGCAGCAGCTTAATCAACAGGTCGTTTTGGTTCAAAAAATAGATGCACTAAAGCAACAAGATCAACGCAGTACTGAGTACTTAAATACGCATCAAGCTGACCAGCATTTGGAAAAATACCTAGGTCAGTGGCAAGCAAAGGTCGAGCAAGTTCGTACTCTAGAGCGCCAGCATTCAGAGCAGTTGAATTCAGCGAAGCAAGCGTTGTCTGCGGTTGATGCACAGCAAACGATTATCAAATCTGCTCAAGACGCTAAAGCAACGCAAGATAAAACTTTAGCTGAATTGGTTGTGCTAGAAAGTAGTGCAAAGCAACAGTGGGAAGCCTTGCAAGGCAACACTAGCGAGCAAGTGTTGAATTCGCAAAAAGATCTGTTGGAGTTTTGGAATCGCAATACGCACTCATTACTCGAGATCAATCGTGGTTTCCTAAATGCCCAACAACAGCTGCACGCAAAAACACAGGCACATCAAACCAACACCCAGTTGGTCGACAAGCTTTCGAAAGAGCGTGAAGTGTTGCTTCTGCGATACCAAGAAAAAAAGACCTCACTTGAGCGTTTAGTTCGCTTAATTGATCAAGAAGGTGACCTTGCGAAATACCGAGCGTCATTGAAGCCAGGTATGGATTGTCCATTGTGTGGTTCAACAGACCATGCGATCGAACAATCACAAAGTTCGAAGGATTTGAATGCCCAGAAAGAGCTTGAGGAACAAGAATTAGCAGCGATTCAGAAAGAAGGCCAAGAGCATCGTCAGCAGTTAGATTCTCTTACCCTTGTGATTGTGGCGCTTAACGATGACATTCAACGTGCGCAAGCGGATATTCAACAAGCTCAGCTGAATTGGCAAGGCGTTGTCGGCAAGCTTCAACAGAGCTTATCGGATTTCGTTGGCACGGCTCCTGAATTGGCACTACTAACGATTAACGATTTAGGCAATGAAGCCACAGTCGCGACCTTTGCTCAGCAGTGTGAACTTCAACTAAGTCAGAGCGCGCAGCAACTCAAAGCGTTGGGTGATGCTAAAGCGCATTACGCTGAAGCTGAGAAACAACGCCTGTCTGTAAGTGTTATGGCTGACAAGGCACAATCGAATCTCGAGTTGGCCGAGCAACGCTTAGCTGATTTGAATAAGCAAAACCAAGTCGCAAACGAGCAAGTTACTCAGATAACTCAAGCGAAAGAGCAGCAATGGAACGCTTTGAAAGAGAGCATTGTTCAAACTTCTATCGAAGCGCCTCAACTTGAACATATCGATGATTGGTTTACTGCGAAATCACAGGCATCAAGCATGTGGCAGCAAACTAAACAGCAACAGACGATTATTGAGAAGCAACTGATTACTCAAAATGCCGAATTGAAAACCTTAGATGACAAGCTAAGCAGTGTTGAGAAAGAGCTCGCGACACTGACGCAACAGAGTGAGTCTTTAGTGTCAGAACTCACTCGTGTAACGGCTGAAAGAACAGAGTTGTTTGGTGACAAAGACATTCAAGCCACCAGCAATGCGATGAAGCAAAGAGTCACTGAAGCAGTAAATGCATTTGATGCCGCGCAGTTAGTGCTTAACCGCAGCGAACTTGAACATCGAACCGAGCAAACCAAACACACTGGTTTCTCGGACGAGTTAGTCAGTAAGCAATCGAGCTACACACAAGCGTCGAATGCTTGGTTAGAAGCGCTGAAAACTAGCCCGTTCGAAGATGAGGCTAATTTTGAAGCAGCGTTGTTAGATGAAGAGGTTAGAACTCAACTTCAAAGCCTGAAGAAGTCTTTAGACGAAGCGATTGTCAGTGCGCAAGCTAGGTTGAACGCCGCCAAAGCGACACAAGTGGATCTACTAAATCACGAAAATGCGAAAGCATGGCAAGAGCAAGACCAACAGCAAGTTGAAGAAGCGACTACTGAGTGTCAAAACGCACAGCAAAGCCATGCGACCAAGATCGGTGCAATTTCTGCCAATCTTGAAACGGATAGCCAGAACCGCAGTAATCAGCAAGATCTGTTTAAGCAAATTGATGAGCAACAAGTCGAGTTTGATGATATCTCTCGTTTGAACTCACTTATTGGCTCTAAGAACGGCGACAAGTTCCGTAAGTTTGCCCAAGGTTTAACATTGGAAAACTTGGTGTACCTTGCGAACAAGCAGCTACAACGTTTGCATGGTCGTTACGAGCTTAAACGTAAAGCCGACGATGGTTTAGAACTGCAAGTGCTCGACACATGGCAGGGCGATGTGATGCGTGATACAAAGACTTTATCAGGTGGCGAAAGCTTCTTGGTGAGCTTGGCGTTGGCATTAGCGCTATCTGATCTTGTGAGCTACAAAACCAGTATTGATTCTCTGTTCTTAGATGAAGGTTTCGGCACGTTGGATAGTGACACATTGGACATTGCCCTTAACGCGTTAGATAACTTGAATGCATCAGGCAAGATGATCGGTGTCATTAGCCACGTTGAAGCACTGAAAGAGCGAGTGCCCGTTCAGCTTAAAGTGACAAAACACTCTGGCTTAGGTGTGAGTGAGATGGAGAAGCAGTACAAAGTTGTCGCTTAGGTTGTTACTTTGGTTCTTGCTAAATTTATCTGCGCAGAAATAGAAACAGAGCTAGATGAAGCAGATCCCCGACTCAGTCGTTCCTCCTTCTCGAGGATGACGGAGTCGGGAGTAGTCACAAATCACTACGCAGTCACTCCTTAAAGTCAGGAACGAACGTCATAGAGAACTAGGCTTTGTTCGTATTGCCTTCGTCATTCTCTAAAGCGAGGTACGAACGTAATAGGGAATCTAGATTTGTTCGCATTACCTTCGTCATTCCCTAAAGCGAGGTACGAGCGTAATAGGGAATCTCTAGTAAACGCAGGAAGTGGATGCTTCAAGAAGGGAACGGCCATGCACAAGAAACCCCATTTACCGACTAAGATATGTCCTGTTTGCCAAAAGCCTTTCGCATGGCGTAAAAAATGGCAGCGCTGTTGGGATGACGTGATCTACTGTTCTGAACGTTGTCGTCGTAATAAGTCTTAGTCCCATAATCTGAATAGATCAGGTCAATCCTCATGATCTAAACCCGTTAACTCCAATATTTCCTTCCTTTGTCGTAATTTTGATGATCCTTTAATCGTTTCGTCATTCATTTCTCAAGTTAATATTTCTATCTGTAAGATAAGTGATGTATAAAGGCGGCATGAAGATACCTAAAAGAATACAGCCTTTAGTTGACGACGGTTTAGTCGACGAGGTGACAAGCCAACTCATGAGTGGCAAAGAAGCATCGGTGTACATTGTGCGCTGCGGCGATACGATCCGTTGTGCCAAGGTATATAAGGAAATAAGCCAACGCAGCTTCAAAAAAGCGACCGCGTATCGTGAAGGCCGAAAAGTCCGAAATAGCCGCCGCGCTCGAGCGATGGAAAAAGGCTCTGGCTTTGGTCGTGAACAACAAGAAAAGGTTTGGCAAAGTGCTGAAGTGGATGCCTTATATAAACTGGCAGAAGCGGGTGTTCGTGTGCCTGTCCCTTATGGTTGCTTTGATGGCGTACTGCTTATGGAGCTGGTCACTGACGATGAGGGTTACGTTGCACCACGTTTGAACGATGTGGTGATGTCAGCAGAGCAAGCGATCGAAGACCACGCCGTGATGATGACTTACGTAGTTAAAATGCTGTGTGTTGGTTTGATCCATGGTGACTTGTCTGAGTTCAACGTATTGGTGGATGAGTACGGTCCAGTAATTATCGACCTACCACAAGCGGTTGACGCTTCGGCTAACAACAACGCTGAGTGGATGCTGGCTCGTGACATCAATAACATCCGTGACTATTACGCTCAGTTTGCTCCTGAACTGGCAAAAACCGAGTATGCCAAGGAAATGTGGGCGCTGTACGAGAAAGGCGACTTGAAGCCAGACAGCAAACTGACGGGTGAGTTTACGGAAACCGACGACTTGGCTGATATCGAAGCCATCATGCAAGAGATAGACGCTGCGCGAATTGAAGAACAACATCGACGCGAGCGAGCTAAAGAAGAGAAAGAAGGTGTTGACGATACTAAGTTCAATTGGGCTGAATAATCGTGATGATCAGTTTTGATCTTTAGCTAGATATCAACCAAACGCCTTTTAAAACAGAGGCGTTCTTTCTAAATAAAAACCCAATGGAGCTTCAACTCTGTTGGGTTTTCTTTTTTAGCACTAATGAAAGACGGACACTCGTATCAACTACCAATTTAACTGTTCACCATCGTAAGCGTAGAAGTGCCCACTGTTATCCGGTGTGGCAGTGCGAATAATATCGACCAACTGATGGGCGACATAGCTTGACTCAAACAACTTACCTTCAGGGACATTGGTCTGAAAAGGCTTCGACAGAGCTGTGTCTGTCGTGCCCGGGTGCAGAGCCAACACGGTGCCTTTCTTAATGGTGCGTTGCCATTCGATCGACATGGTTTTGATGAACATATTTAGGGCTGCTTTCGATGAGCGGTAGCTATACCAACCGCCTAATCTGTTGTCTGAAATACTGCCAACCTTTGCGGATACCACAGCAAACTTTGGATTGTCGCTCGCTTTAAGTATCGGCGTGAAGTGTTTTGCTAATAACAAGCTGGGCAGGGTATTCACAGAGATGTTTTTGAGGAAAAACTCAGGGTCGATGGACGACAAGTTCTTTTCCGGTCCAAGATCTGGAGTGTGGAGCATACCCACGCAGTTGATCAGCCAATCAAGTTGTTCAAACTCAGAACTCAAGCGCTTAATATCAGCTTCGTCGGTGGCGTCGACTTTGTGCCAGCTCAAGCGATTGTTTTCTAGTTCCGGCTGTTGAGAGTGGTAAGTCGCGTCTACATGCACATCAAGAAAATCAAACCGAGAGAGCTCAGATAATAGGTGTTTAACCACAGCGAAACCAATACCGCCGCTCCCACCGACCACCAATATGTGTAATCTGAGTTGCTCCACCATTATAAGTTCTCCAAGTTTGTGATTCGTTGTTCAGCAGTATCGAGAATCGCTTGTTGTGATTGCTCATCCATGTTGTCCCAAGAGCGATATAACATGCCCATACGTGGGTTGCGGTTTAACGCATCGCGGTGCTGGTCCATAAAGCGCCAATACAAGCTATTGAAAGGGCAAGATTGCTCGCCGCTGCGTTCTTTTATCTCGTAGTGACAGCCTTTGCAGTAGTCACTCATGCGGTTGATATAGGAACCGCTGGCAGAGTATGGTTTGGTTCCTACGATCCCGCCATCCGCAAACAGTGCCATACCTCGCGTATTTGGCATTTCAACCCACTCAATCGCGTCGACGTAAATACCGAGGTACCAACTGTCGACTTGGTCAGGGTCTATACCCGTGATTAAACAGAAGTTGCCAGTGATCATTAACCTTTGGATGTGGTGCGCGTAAGCAAACTCAAGAGACTGGTCAATCGCATGCTTCATGCAGTTCATCTTGGTTTGTCCGTCCCAAAAGTAATGGGGCAGGTTATTATGTGCTGAGTAATGGTTTTTGTTGGCGTAAGCAGGCATGTTTGCCCAATAGGCGGCGCGTATGTACTCTCGCCACCCCAGTATTTGGTGTACAAATCCTTCGACCTGTGCAATATCGATGCTTGGCTTATCTGGTGAGCTGTCTCGAAGACAGGATGCTTGGTAGGCCGACAGTGCTGCATCAATCACTTCGTTAGGGCTCAGCAGTTTACTGTTCAGCGAGAACGATATACGGCTATGATACAAGCTCCATTTAGAGTCGTGCTCTGTCGTCATCGCATCTTGAAACTGCCCAAATAACGGCAAGCAGACTTGGCAGAAATGAGCGAGTAGAGACAAGCTTTGTGCGCGGTTCACCGGCCATAGTAACTGGTTACCGACTTGACCAATAGTTTGCACTTGGTGGTGCTCGATACGCTGCAAAATGTCGGTTATGTCATTGGTAAACATCAGCGGCTGAGGTAGGTTTTCGATGTCTTGTTTCTTGAGCTTATTTCGATTGTTCGCGTCGTAATTCCATTTTCCGCCAACGGGCTTTCCGTCTTCTAGCAAAATGTCGAAACGTTTTCTCATTCGGCGATAGAAGTGTTCCATCATGATGTGTTTGTCTTTTGGAAACTGTTGTTCTATCTCCTCGAATGGAAAGAGGAAGTGTTCTGTATCACAACAACCTTTGGTCGCATTGGTCAGCTTGAGCTTGTTCATCTGCTCTAAGAGGCGATATTCATCTGGCCTTTGATATTCGAATTTCTCTGCGCCGAATTCGTGTACATAGTGCTTTAAAAGTGTGTCTAGGTTTTCAAATTGCGTTGTGTCGTCAAGAGTAAGGTGGAGTACTTGATGACCTTGTTCTTTGAGTTCGTTAGCGAAGTAACCCATCGCACAGAAAAACGCGGCCACTTTTTGAACGTGAGAGGCAACATAATCTGTTTCTTGTTTTAGCTCAGCAATGATGTAAATAACGTCATCGTTAACCTGTCTAAACCATGAATGCTCAATGTTGAGTTGGTCACCTAATACAAGTCGTACCGTTTTAAATTTCATAATGCGTCCTGGTTTGTGAGGCTTGTTGTGACTGCGTTACCGCCTGTCCATTGATTGATGAAGGCATGGTCTGGGTCGTACATTTCAGTACGTTGATTCAAATCGAAATGACGTGATTTGTTAATTATTAGACGCTTACGAGTTGATAGGCTGACAAGATCACAAATGACTACTCTAAGTGGGAAATAGGAGATTTCGATCAGGATGAGTGTGTTGAAGAGGATATCAAGCCAACCAATAATACCGATAGAGGTTGGCAAAGCCGGTTATTTTTGAGTGTCGAACTGGAGCTTCTATTCCATTGGAACAACGAGAATATCGATAGGGGAAGTATCGATGATCTGTTTAGAATGGGAGATGAGCTTATGCCAAAAATCATGGTGATGGCCGCATAGCAATAGGTCAACGCCGTTGGCTTCGATGGCATTTTTGAGCTTATCGTTCAAATCACCCGTTCCCACGAAAATGTGCTTGATTGGGTGCTTGGCGTAGGCTTCAAACTCTTTCAAATGCTTAACGGCATCTTCATTGATGGGTAAATCACCGTCATTTCCCTGAATATCAACGAGCTCTGGATAAATTTCTCCATGCGTACCATCGATATAAACAAATGAAATGCCAGCCTCCAGTTTATCAGCGAAGAAGGTCGCTCTATCAATGAGAATCTTGGTGTCGTCAGACAGTTCAAGTGCGACCAGAATATGTCGGTAATCCATAATTAAAGCCTCTTGTTGTGAGTTATGTAACAAGCATAGTTTCTGTTGACGCAAATGATATCGAAGAGATCTCATATTCCGTAAAATCATCATTCAATGTTCTTCTAAGCACTATCGTATTTATATCGCTTTGATTGGTAAGAAATTTACAAAAGGTTGATATAGTGGTTGAAGCGCTAGCTTATGCTGTTAGATAGGCTTGATAGTTCAATGCGCCAATAACGAAGAGGCATCAATGACAGCACTACTAACCATTCCCACTCGAACATTAGGTTTCGACTACGATATTGAGATCCGAGACTGGTCTCAAAAGCTCGTCGGCTTTCATGTGTTTGAAGATGGTAGACGACCGCTTGATGGAGGCATTGGGCTGAGCCTCAACCTTGTTGAACAGTTTGACGTGAATGGTCGTTGGCTAAATTCATTACCTGCGCGTTATCGTGAAATCACCGACGACTTTCCAGAATACCAATACCAGATGTTGTGGCTTGCTGCGAATACTTATGAAGCCGCGCAATTGCTTGAATTAAGGCCTGTTATTTTGGCTTTGATCTGCATGAAATACAGTGTCGACAACAAGAAAGCACTGGCACTAAGTCGCTTAGGGCAGAAGAAGATCCTTACCAAGTTGGGCTTAGACGGCAGCAAGGCGACACTCAAATTCATCGACAAGCTAGAGCTTCATTACAATGTTGGTGATGAACTCGACCACATTGTTCGCATTCTCGAGCCACTGCAAAGACGAGTTCTTAAGTTTAAGCATTACTCAAAAGTTGGATACACAGCCCTGCGTTTGGACCAAGTTCATCCATTTCTAACTGGTAGCAGGCTAGGGATTGCAATGGTGGAAGAGGGCAGACTTAACGCACCGTCGAAGATGGCGATGTTCCAAGATGCGATATTGCTAGGGCAAGATTTGGAGATGGATGATCCACTGCGCGCGATTACCAGTCAGAACTCTTTTGCGATGTTTGAACAACTCCATGACCGCTGGACGGAGCAACGCCAATTACGTCGTTTGGAGGGTAACTGCCCAATGGATAAAGACATCCCTTATCCCGTTCCTTTACTTGGCAATGACAACATTCATCCGCTCACGGATTATTACGACCTTGAACACGAAGGCATCGAGCAGAAGCACTGTATTGGCGTGTATCACAACCGAATCATGAGCGATCGTTATGTGGTGTTCCGCATGCTCAAGCCTCAGCGTTTAACCATAGGTTTACGCCGCGTCCCGAGCAAAGCATTTCCTTTTGAAATAGACCAAATCTGCGGAAAACGAAATGCACCTCCGTCGGAATCCGCTCGCCAAGTGATTCACGACTGGCTAGAAGCGAGTAAGCAAAAATATCCTAAGCAATAGCCATTAAGTAGAAGGAATACAGGATGTTTCAACAAGGCGATCTTTGCCCTCATTGTGGTTTGATTATTGTGATGCCTACGGATCTGCAAGGTGAATGCCTAGGATGCGGCGAAGAAATTAATCAAGACCCAGCAGACGATTACGACGAAGAAGAGTAGCTTTACCTACACTTAGATTAAACAAGGCTAGGATAGCCGAATTACTCTCTTTAAAAGGACGGAAAAATGCAGAAAGTAATCTTTAGAAATTGCGATGAAAACTCACCTTATTGGCATGAGTTAGAGGGCTTATTTCAAAGTGAATGGTCTGATTTCAAGTTTAAAGATACATATAAAGAAAACGTACAACTCCCTCCAGTAATAACAGTACTTCGCGATAATGTGGTCATTGGTGGCTTGGCGTATTCCTATTTTCAAGAACCTCACCAAGTTCGTGATGTAGTGTGGATCAACGCTGTGTTTGTCGACCCTCAATGGCGCGGTCAAGGCATTGCCAGTGAACTGATTAATCGTGGTGTCAGACAGGTTTCTTCTGCAGTGCAAACTCAACTCTACGCGTACACCAATATCATGGGTCTCTACCAAGGGCTAGGTTGGTCAATCGTAAATATCGAATCAGAACCGAACCATAAAGTGATGAGTATTGAGCTTAATCGATAAGCTCGGAATAAAAGCCTGATATTAGTTTATCTGCCGTTCGAGTAATGAATTTCTCCCTTTCATCCATAATGCATAAACCTGTTAAATTTTCGTTGAAACTCATGCCGATATCGCCTTTAAATCAAACAACTAGCTGTTGATTAAAACGATCAAGACGATTTATTGCAGCAGTTGTTGAGCACAAAGCCTATATTGACTAGAATGACGCACTTTTTTTATTTACGTACATACAGGTAATGAACATGAGCGATACTAATTCAAGACCAGCTTTACCAGATCATCTTGCAGGCAACCCACGCAGCCCACACCACGTTGCTGAGTGTTTCGAATACCCAATCGGCATTCGTCTAAATGGTAAAGAGCGTACTGATGTTGAAGAATACTGCATCAGCGAAGGTTGGGTTAAGATCCCTTCTCCAAAAGCGCTAGATCGTTTTGGTCAGCCAATGCTTATTACTCTAAAAGGCACTGTAGAAGCTTTTTACATCGACGCATAGTCACGTCGTGTGGCTAGCTAATACTTCGAGTAATTAGCTAATGTTTGCTTAATTAGCCAACATCAAGCCACCAAGCGTTATTACCTAAAAGGGTCTAGAGAAATCTAGACCCTTTTTGTTTGCATTGATTTTAGCGAACTTCTTTAACCAATAGCCCAAACCACCTTCATAACTCCACAGATTCAACCAAAATTGTTGTTATTCACTATGCATTCGCAGTAATAACAAAGTTGTTGTTGGTTGATTTATGTTCGCTCGCTCTTTTTGGATTTATTCGTACTCGAAAGTTCTGATGTTTAATTAAACAGATACAAACAAAAATATGAAGCGCAGTCTAATTAAATGAAACTAATATGCTGTATTTAAAGTTATTTTTTGTTAATAACTACCTCTATCACAGAAATTAATCCTGAAGCACATACAATTCCCTTAATTTCGAATGAGCGCTAAATTTTTTCGTTCGAGCATTTAAATTCTTCCTTCGCCCAATAATTATGAGGTTCCTATGTTTGGAATATTCAAACCTATGGCGCATATCGATCGCTTGTCATCAGATAAGATCGATAGCACCTACACACGACTACGATGGCAGCTGTTTCTTGGCATCTTCGTTGGCTATGCGGGGTACTACTTAGTCCGTAAAAACTTTAGTTTGGCGATGCCTTATCTCATTGAACAAGGTTTTAGCCGTGGAGAACTAGGGGTTGCATTAGCGGCGGTATCTATCGCTTACGGCTTATCTAAGTTCTTAATGGGCAGTGTTTCTGACCGTTCTAACCCTCGTTACTTCCTCAGCGGTGGCTTGTTAATGTCGGCGTTGGTGATGTTCTGCTTTGGCTTCATGCCTTGGGCAACAGGCAGCATCACTGCGATGTTTATCCTGCTGTTCTTGAATGGTTGGTTCCAAGGTATGGGTTGGCCAGCTTGTGGACGAACCATGGTTCACTGGTGGTCACGAAAAGAACGTGGTGAGATAGTGTCAGTATGGAACGTTGCTCACAACGTGGGTGGCGGTTTGATTGGCCCAATGTTCTTGTTGGGGCTGTGGGCTTTTAACGACGATTGGCGAACCGCTTTTTATGTTCCTGCATTTTTTGCCACTCTCGTTGCTGTCTTTGTTTGGTTTACTGTAAGAGATACACCTCAATCTTGCGGCTTACCACCGATTGAAGAACACAAAGACGATTACCCAGACGACTACGATACGTCTCATGAGAAAGAAATGACGGCGAAAGAGATCTTCTTTAAGTACGTTTTCTCTAACAAACTGTTGTGGTCAATCGCTATTGCCAATGCGTTTGTTTACCTTATCCGCTATGGCGTACTCGATTGGGCTCCAGTTTACTTAAAAGAAGCAAAA
The DNA here is from genome assembly GCF_041439475.1 of Vibrio sp. 1S139. Classification (NCBI taxonomy): domain Bacteria; kingdom Pseudomonadati; phylum Pseudomonadota; class Gammaproteobacteria; order Vibrionales; family Vibrionaceae; genus Vibrio; species Vibrio sp. 1S139. The sequence goes on along the minus strand of NZ_JBGOOD010000055.1, from coordinate 11,203 downwards.
GACTTCTCTGTAGATAAATCATCTTGGGCTTACTTCTTGTATGAGTGGGCAGGTATCCCTGGCACCTTATTGTGTGGTTGGATTTCAGATAAGTTATTCAAAGGCCGACGTGCACCTGCAGGTATCTTGTTCATGGTTCTAGTGACAGTCGCTGTGTTGGTATATTGGCTGAATCCAGCAGGTAACCCAACGGTTGATATGCTGGCACTGGTTGCGATTGGTTTCCTTATCTATGGTCCTGTAATGCTGATCGGTTTGTATGCACTGGAACTTGCGCCTAAGAAAGCAGCGGGTACAGCGGCTGGTCTAACGGGTTTGTTTGGTTACTTAGGTGGCGCGGTTGCTGCGAACGCAATACTCGGCTTTATGGTTGACCATTACGGCTGGGATGGCGGCTTCATTATTTTGGTCGGCGCTTGTGTGGCTTCAATCATCTGTCTGCTTTACGCCTTCTTAGGTGAGCGTGCGCACCATAAACAAAAAGATCTCGAACGAGAGAGAGAAGCGCTAGCTCAGTAGTGTATTTACTGAATCACATCTATAAATAACAACAGAGGCAGGTATATCCTGCTTCTGTTTTATCAAGGGAAACAATAATGAAAACAACGTCACTGTCTCTGACCTTATTAGCACTAAGCTTATCTGCAAATGCGTTCGCCGACCCTTTAGTGATTGCGCATCGCGGCGCTTCAGGTTATTTACCTGAACACACTTTACCCGCTAAAGCGCTCGCTTATGCGATGAAACCCGACTACATCGAACAAGATGTCGTGATGACCAAAGACGACCAATTGGTGGTTTTGCATGATCATTATCTAGACCGAGTCACCGATGTCGCGGATCGCTTTCCAACACGTGCTCGCGCAGATGGCCGCTACTACGCGATTGATTTTACGCTCGCTGAGATTAAATCCCTGAAAGTGACCGAAGGCTTTAACCTCGATGACCAAGGTAAAAGAGTGGCAGGGTACCCAACGCGCTTCCCAATGTGGCAGTCTGATTTTCGTGTCGCTACCTTTGCAGAAGAGATCGAGCTGATCCAAGGCCTAAATAAGACCTTAGGTTATGACGTGGGCATCTATCCTGAAATTAAAGCACCTTGGTTCCATCGTCACGAAGGCAAAGACATCTCCAAAGCGGTACTTGCGACCTTGCATCAATATGGTTACCTATCGAAAGACGACAAAGTGTATTTGCAGTGTTTCGACGCCAATGAACTTCAACGCATTAATGATGAGCTCATGCCAGCGATGGAAATGGACCTTAAGCTCGTTCAGTTGATGGCCTATACAGATTGGAATGAAACCATGACCTACCAAGGCGACAAAGCAACGCCGTACAGTTACGACTGGATGTTTGAAGCTGGTGGCATGGAAAAAGTGGCGTCTTATGCGGAAGGAATAGGCCCTTGGAAGCCAATGTTGGTGGACGATGCATCGACCAAAGATAACATCATTATTAAACCGTTAATGAAGTCAGCAAAAGACGCGGGCTTAGATGTTCACCCGTACACGTTCCGTGCTGACCCAGGAAGAATCCCAGCTTATGCTGATAACTTTGATGGCATGTTGGATGTCTTCTACAACCAAGTCAAAGTTGATGGTGTGTTTACCGACTTCCCAGACAAAGCGGTCGACTTCTTGAACCGTTAATACCCCGTCAGTTACGATCTATTAGTAACGAGATACTAAGAGCCAAAAGCACACACTAAATGTACTTTTTGGCTCTCCTTGTACTGGCCTCGAAATCCTACCTATATTCTTCTTTCTCAGCCCACATTTTGATATTCACTCGGTTTACAGCAATAACCTGACTTGATAGGTTACTCCCAATGCAGCCAGATGCTTAATCTATAAGTCTTTATCGGCTCAACCTAATATTGAATTTGGAAAGATCATGGAAGAAAGAAGCAAAGCTTATCTTGATAGCTACCTCAACACATTACCAGCAGACGTTGCTTCGCAATACACCTCTTTTAGTGCCGACTATTACTGTGCTGATGAATACAACGCCAACCTCTGCGCCCAGTTAATTCTCAAGGGTGAAAAACAAGCGTCTTGCAGCCTTGAATATTGGTACAGCCATGAAGGCGAGACGAGACCAGTAGTTGGTCACTTGCAAGTCGTCACTGACTGGGATGGCAAGCCAGTTTGCATTGTAGAGATCACTTCAGTCTCACAGTGCAAATATAACGAAGTGACGGCGGAGTTTGCTGCTGCCGAAGGCGAGGGTGACAAAACACTCGAATGGTGGAAAGAAGCTCACTGGAACTTCTTCTCTCGTGAATGTGAAGAGCTCAAGATCTCACCAAGTGAAGACATGTTACTTATGTTGGAGCGTTTCAAAGTGGTTTATCAATAAAGGGTATTTTGTGTTTAGAAGATCGTGCTCCATAAACAGTAACAAGGTTGTCCATAATGAGCCTAACCGTCCGAGAAGTTTTTATAGGCTCGCTTAAACATTAGATAATTCATCGTATGCAGGAGGCAAGATGACAAAGCTAATCGAATTAACAGAAATAGTCTTATTCGACTGGGGCAATACGCTGATGGTCGATTTCCCAGACGCACAAGGGAAGATGTGTGACTGGGAAACCGTACAAGAAGTGAGTGGTGCTCGTGCATTACTGGGGGAGTTGTCGAAAACTCATCTAGTTTATGTTGCTACCAATGCTGGTGATTCCAGTAAAGACGACATCATTCGAGCCTTTGAGCGTGTTGGCCTGTCTCAATATATCTTGGGTTACTTTTGTAAGGCGAGCATTGGCTTTTCTAAGTTCGAGTCGGGGTTCTATCCTGCTATTATTTCTAAGCTCGGTGTTTCACCACAAGAGATCACCATGGTAGGCGACACTCTAGAGAAAGACATTTACCCAGCACTTGAAGCGGGTTTGCAAGCGGTGTGGTTGAACACGGAAGGTGCTGAGCTTAAGTCACAGCATCCAGGTATCGTACAAGTTCAATCCCTAAGCGAACTGTTGGAGTAGCGCGATTAACTCTCTGATATTAAGTTCAGATAAAGCGCTTGTCCGTTTTGACGTAAACCTCTCATCTCTTTGCTGTTTAATCCTCTAAGCTAACTCTAGTTTCTACTATGAGGGCTAGGTTATGAGTATCGAACGTCATGGAATATCGGTTGGAATTGAACGTGTTAGCGGTGAAACCATCGTTGTGTTTAAAGCGAAAGGCAAGCTTACACACGATGACTATCAAGCAATGATGCCAATTCTAAATACCACGCTAGAAGAACTCGATTCATCTGAACTCAAGATGCTGGTCGACATCTCCACCTTAACGGGTTGGGAGTTACGTGCCGCTTGGGACGATTTTAAACTTGGATTAGAGCTCAATTCTAAGATAGACAAGATTGCTATTTTCGGCGATAAAAGCTGGCAAGAATTCGCTTCAAAAGTAGGGAGCTGGTTTGTGTCCGGTGAGATTAAGTCATTCGAAGACCATGACTCTGCGCTTAAGTGGCTAGTCGATTGATTCTATCTACGAACAACTAGAAAGCAATCCGTAAACAACGCCGATGACAGTTGACGAGAATTGTCTCGAACGCTGTCATTTTTCGTTTTGGCGATGATATTTCCTATTCGATTCAATAGAGTATATTCCTTCCAGCGTGTAACATACCCAGGCTTTGTTTGGTCGCGACTAATGGTGTGGCTTGATTCAGTAAGAACGAGAACTAAAACAGAAATAAGGTCTAACGACATGCATAAGGTAATTGATAAGCTGGCTTGGATATTCATCAAAGACGGCAAGCTGTTGATGGTCAGATCAAAAGGCAAAGAACTGTTCTATCTACCGGGTGGTAAGCGTGAAGCTGGCGAAAGTGATGAGCAAGCACTGGTTCGCGAAATCAAAGAAGAGATCTCAGTTGATTTAGTGCCTGACTCCATCAAATACGTCGAGACGTTTACAGGCCAAGCTGATGGCAAAGCGGAAGGCGTATCGGTGCAATTGACTTGCTATCTTGCTGATTATACTGGCGAACTGTCTCCGGATGCCGAAATTGAAGAGCTTAAGTTTGTGGATGGCAACGACAGAGCGGTATGCTCATTGGCGGCACTGGTTGCGCTTGATTGGTTAGAAGCGAACCAGTATTTGGCTTAAGGTTTTAGCGGCTACTAGCTAATACTGAAGATTGATCTTCAAAAGATCATCGCTTACGAATAGCTTGAAGGGCGGCTGTCTTTCATCAACAGGTCGAGTTTCCTTTGAGCTTTCTTCGTGTCTTGTAAATCCACCACCTCAATCATTTCACACTCATCTCGTACCATCTCATTAATTAGGCTTGGGTAGTGTCGGCAATCTTCTGGTCGGTCTAAGTAAATGCTACATGTGTACTTGGCTTGAGCCTTGGTGTCTTTCGTCGGAACCAGCTCCAGAAAAGGGCAGCGAGTTAAACGTTCGCCAGATTCAGGGTCGAACCAGATCTCGCTTCCTCGAACATATTCAAAGATGTCTGGGTTGAACAACTCCCACAAATCGATCTCTTCTTGAGTCGCGGCAAGGTCGCCATCTCCGTATTTGATACAGCATTTTCCGCATTGATTACAATCTTTCATTATCGACTTCATAAGTTGGTGAGCTTTTATCATTTTACCACTGATAGGCGTGGCACGTTGATTTTGTTGTTCATGGTTAAGCCGTTACGGGGAGGGATCTTGGAATGGCGGTGCTTAAAATCAATTTATCTATGCACCACCACTCCAATCAAAGCTGTAAACAGTGATACAATTTGCACCTCTCACGTTATTCAAACAAAGGCATCAAGATGAGAACCGTATACACCACCGAAGGCAACATTAACGCAAAGAAACAAAAAGAGGCTTACCCAAAGCTCGCTTTATGTGACAAGTGCGTTGGTGACTATGTGGTTATCGAGCAAGGTGAACGAACTTACAAGCCTTGTGCTAAATGTGGTGCCGACGATTAATGCGCCTTGATAAATACCTATGTAAAAGCACTGACCTAACCAAGCCTGAAGCGATTGAACGCATCCATAATGGCGAGGTGAACGTAAACAGTGAAACAGTCACCGATGAATCGACTCAGGTTCATGAAACCAACGCCATCTTGTTTAATGGCATGCCGCTTAAATTGCGTGAATTTCGATACCTCTTAATGCACAAGCCTGCGGGTACTATCTGTTCTAATGTCGATGAAGTTTATCCTTCACTGTTCAACTACATCGAGATAGACAAAGCATCAGAACTGCACATCGCAGGGCGCTTAGATGCCGACACCACAGGTTTAGTCTTAATTACCGATGATGGGCGCTGGTCATTCAATATTACGCTGCCAACCAAGTCTTGTAAGAAGGTGTATCGCGTGACATTGTCACGAGACATCAAAGACGATGTCGCTGATAAGTTTAAAGCGGGCATTCAATTGCAGGGCGAACAAAAGCCGACGCGTCCGGCAGAACTCGAAGTGATTACCAGTAAAGAAGTGCTGTTGACCATTACAGAAGGTAAGTTTCATCAAGTAAAACGAATGTTTGCTGCGGTCGGGAATCGAGTTGTTGGCCTACACCGTGAACAGATTGGTGACGTTCGTTTGGATGTTGAAGCAGGCCAGTGGCGTTATCTAACTAAAGCCGAAGTCGACTCATTTCAGCAAGACTCTGAATAAACACCGTAACCACTTAAAGCGTTAAGCGTGTCAGCACAAGAACATCAACACTATAAGGATGTAGGATGGAAAACCTCAAAGTCTCAGAAATTAAGTCTTTCGTGCCCGCGAAAGACTTCGATTTATCTAAGCGTTTTTACCAATCAATCGGCTTCGAAGTGATGTCTGAATTTCACGATATCGCCTATCTACGACACGGCAGTTGCGCCTTCCTTTTGCAAAACTCTTATGAACCTGCGCACTGTCACAATTACATGATGCACTTGCTGGTTGAAGACGTAAAAAGTTGGTATCAACACATCCAGAACTCTAATGTAGTGTCGGAATTTGAAGTCAACGTTTCCGAGGTTGTTGAACAGCCTTGGGGAATGCTTGAGTTTTGTATCACTGACCCAAGTGGTGTGCTGTGGCGTGTGGCTGAAAACATCAGGCCGCGTTAATTCATCCAACTTGCATTAAGGCCAGTGAAAACTTCAAATTATCCATCTGTTTCTTTATTTATGCCGACATAAGGCAATGATCAAATAGGTTCAAACATGGATATAAAGGCTAAAATGCACAGCCAAGACGTTTACTACTGTGACGACGTTGATTTGGTTGCTGAGCAAACTCAATGCTTAGAAGTGCTATACGATTTCAACCATACTCGCCCGAGCGAAGGTGATAAACGACAACAAATCATGAAGCAGTTGTTCGCCGAAGTCGGTGAGGGCTGCTACATTGAACCACCATTACATGCGAACTGGGGGCGTCACACGCACCTAGGCAACAACGTATACGTGAACTTTAATCTGACTCTGGTCGACGACACAGACGTATTCATCGGCGACAACGTGATGATAGCGCCTAACGTGACCATTGCCACTGGCACACATCCCATCAGCCCAGAATTCAGGCTAAAATCAGCGCAGTTCAATGTTCCCGTTCGTATTGGTAACAACGTATGGCTTGGCGCGCACACAGTCGTACTTCCCGGTGTCACCATTGGTGAAAACTCAGTAATAGGCGCAGGCAGCATCGTCACCAAAGACATCCCGGCCAATGTCGTCGCAGTTGGCAACCCATGCAAAGTGATACGCGAAATCAACGAGAGCGACCGAGAGTATTACCACAAAGATCGCCGCATTCCAGATGAACTAAAGTAGGCGGTTTTTCACACGCCTGAAATTAGCTGTGACATAAGTCATTGCTATGCAATGGCTTAGTTGTATATTACTTATCTATCTTAGAAACTAGACAAAATTATTCTGGAGTTAAGTGCAGAATTTTTCTGTCTGATAGCTGTTATATGTACAGGGAGTTTCAATGAAGGGTTTTCTCAAAGGGATGTTATCTTATCTTGTTGTGATCTCGGTAGCTCTGCTAATTTCTCGCAATTTTTTTGATTACCTATCCACAATAGACTTGGTTGACTACATTGCATATAGCGGGGTTTTACTTGTTGTATTGGCAGGCATTACATTTGATGGTAACAATCTAGCTAATCAAGACTTTTTGTCGTTAATGATTCATCGTGAACTTGTGTCCCGAACCAATGACTTTCAAGACGAAACTAATAAAGTAAGTTTTGCAGTTAATGTCGGATTGATAGGAATATTTTTACTTATTGCTAGTGGCGTAATGGCTTGGCATATTAGTAAGTAAAACATATAACAAGGTGCCTAAATCTGAATCGTAAACGCGTGCCGAACTCGCTTCGCTCAGACATGGCACACATCCACTTTCAGCGTAGCTAAGCGTTATGCCTCGTCATTCTTCCTGAGTTAAAGTAACTATCCATATCTAGTTTAGGTTCACGGTGCTTTTCTTACCCATTTGCTAGAGTGACATTTCAATGAGCATGGAGGTTTTGTAATGGGAACTGTAATCGGTTTGGTGATTCTAGTTGCGATAGATTGGTATCTTGTTCGTAAAACAGGGCTTCATATTCATAAATGGATCTCTAAAAAGTATGCTGCGTATCTGTCGGGAAAGGGGAACTAAAAATAGCCTTTCTTATTAAGTCATCGGTATAAAAAGCGTTATCCGCTATTCATTTACAAACACTGCAAAGATTGGAGGACTCATGAAAGGTAAAGGAAAGTGCCTATGTGGCTTGGTTGAGTTGGAAGTAGAGTACGCCAGTAATGAATTGGGGGCCTGTCATTGTAGTATGTGTAGAAATTGGTCTAGCGGTCCGATGTTAGTCATTGATTGTGCTGATTCCGTCAAAATATCAGGTGAATCAAATGTAGTGAGATATAAGTCGTCCGATTGGGCTGAGAGGGGGTTCTGCGGTAAATGTGGTACTCACTTGTTTTACTTTTTAGTGCCAAATAATCAGTATCATCTTCCTATCGGATTATTGATGTCTGGGGATGACTACAAATTAACTCATCAGATATTCATCGACGAAAAGCCCGGATACTACGAATTTAAAAATGAAACTCAAAATATGACTGGCGCAGAAGTATTTGCCCACTTTGAAAGTGGAGAGTGATCACTGGGTTTACGGTGCGACGGTTTAGGTTTGGTGGTTCGTCGTTGCTCAGCGTGAACTTATTTCCGTTGGGCAATGTGCGATTCGTAAATGAATCAAAAGGGAACTATGAAAATAACGACGCTGGTTGATAACTCTCGACTGGATAACAGGAAAGATTTAGCCGTTGAGCGCGGACTATCACTGCATATTGAAACTGAATCGCTAAAGATCTTGTTCGATATGGGAAGTGGCGATACGTTTTGTCAAAACGCACCATTACTGGGTATTGATATTAAAGATGTAGACCTCGCTGTCATATCACACAGGCATCATGATCATTGTAATGGCACCGCTGATTTTGTTGCTCATAACTCTAAAGCCAAAGTGTTTCTGAAAAATTGCGAACAGAAAAGCTATCATTTCCGGGCTTTCGGTTTCAAAAGTGATGTCGGGATCAATCCGGACTTACTAGAAAACAGCAACGAGCGGTTAGTCTTCATTAATCGTACTACTGAGATCGCCCCAAATGTCTTTGCTATCACAGATATTAGCGTGAAACACGAACAACCTAAGGGTAATAAATACCTTTATACACAGTCGGAAAATCGACGGGAGCGCGACTCATTTGATCATGAATTACTGTTAGTGATTAAAGAGCCAGATGGTTTAGTTATATTCACGGGATGTGCGCATAGTGGCGTTCTTAATATGGTTGATACAGCGGTTACTCTGTTCCCAGGAGAGAGAATAAAAGCGGTTGTCGGGGGCTTCCATCTAGTGGGCTTACCATTGTTCAATAGTATTGGTGGCACAAAGCAAGACATTAGAGATCTTGGATTGACGTTGTCTCAATACCCCATTGATAAACTGTATACAGGGCACTGCACAGGCAAGAAAGCTTATGAGTTGTTGAAAGAAGTATTAGGCAAGCGTCTGGAAGCAATGCCGACAGGTCGGCGTATTCATGTGTAGCGTTGGTCAAACCTTAGATGGATGTTAGTTAGGTCACGATGAATAAACAAAAACTAAAGAACCTCATTCAACAAGTTCCTGAGCTAATCGATACAGCCAAAGTATGTCGTGAGGTGGGCTTGCCAAACTTCTATATTGCAGGCGGAGCTATCACTCAAATCATCTGGAATGATATCGAAAACAAACCGCTTCTAGACCAAGTCAAAGACTTCGATGTTGTCTATTTCAATAGTACCTCAGCTATCACCGAAGATGAGTTCAAAAACCGCATTCGTTCGCGGTTAAGTCATTGTGTCGACGTGGACGTAAAGAACCAAGCGACCATTCATGAGCATTACGCTAAGAAGTTCGGTTGCTTCATTCAACCATACGATCGTGTTGAACAAGGTATCGAGTCTTGGCTCTCTGCATTTGCTATCGGGTTTACTTTGAATGATTCAGGCGGCATCAAGTTGTTTTCACCATACGGTGTAGAGGATGCGTTTGATATGCTGATTAAACCGAATAAGCGAGCAATGACAGAAGAAAATTACAACAAAATGACCACTGGCTATAAGGCTCGATGGCAGCAAGTAAAAGTGCTTCCTTGGAATTGATCTATAAAGCTTTGTGGGATCGCTCTTAACATTGGGTATTTAATTCAGTTTGGCGTCAGTGGTAAATTTGAATCTAGTCTCAGCATTGTTAGTGACTTAGTTGTACGTTATGTGATTTGGAAACAACGAGGTCTGGTTTATGAAATACGCTCCAATTAAAGATGAAATTACGTTTGATGATTTCGCGAAAATCGACATTCGTGTGGGTTTAATCACCGAGGTTTCTGAAGTCGCAAAATCAGATAAGCTGATGAAACTCACCGTCGACTTTGGCGATCATCAGCGATCAATCTTGGCTGGCATCAAACAAGAGCGTGAAAACCCCAAAGAAATCGAAGGTAAGCAAGCCTTGTTTGTCGTGAATCTACCTGAAAGAAAGATGGCGGGTGAAATGTCTCAGGGTATGTTGTTTGATATTGGTTATGAAGACAAATTAAATCCGTGTTTAGCTTGTCCTGAAACCGAAATGCCTAATGGTGCTCGAGCTGGGTAACGTACACACTTGGATGTTGGAGTTGTTTTGGTCTTTGTTCGAAGTTCCAGATCCCAATGAAAATGTGGTTTGGGTTCAGCAAGCGCTCTCATTGCAGAGCAAACTGGCTTTATAGCGATTGGAACATCGAGTGTGGCAATTGCACGCAGTCACGGAGTGGATGACGGTACATAAGTGAATAACTGAAACAAAAAAGGATAAATAAATGCAGTTTGCGAAGGCATTTGAATACAAAAAGTGGGCAAATAGTCAGTTACTTGATTTTGGAGCGAGACAATTCTCAAAATTGCCGGAAAACGATGGCACATTTTTCGTTAGAATTTTAAACCATACGACCGTAGTGGATAGTCTATTCATAAGTCGAATTCTCTGTGAACCAGAAAAATATACTGCTGATAATACCGTTGAAACCCCTTCGTTTTCAGAGCTGCGTGAGAGAATGGCTCACAATGACAAATGGTTAGTGCAGTATGCGCTGTCGGCCTCAAAAGAAGAATTAGACAAGGTTATTCAGTTTAACTTCGTAGATGGTGATATAGGAACAATGTCTGTTGAAGAGATTCTTCTCCACTTACTCACACACGGTAATAACCACAGAGGTATGGCGTCTAGGGTGTTGGCTGAAAACGATTTAGAACGCCCAAAGGACACATTTACCCGCTATCTGCACTTTGCTGAGCCATCACGTAGAGGTAGCGACGTGTTGAAAGAAAAGTAAAAGGTTATGTACTTAAGAACAGCACATGAGCATGAGTTGGATGATATTTATCTCATGGGTTTTGATGTATGGGGAAGCCAGTTGTTGGTCGATGAGTATCTAGCTTCTTGTTACAACAGTGGTAAGTATCAGAAAGGAACTTGGTATGTGCTAATAGAACAGGAACAAATTGTGTCTTCTTTGATTGTTTATCAGAGAGAGTTTGGCCTTTTGGAAGGAAGCCGTGGGTTGGGTTCCATTGCAACGCCACCAGAATTAAGGGGCAAACATAGACAGGATCTTAAGAGCTAACTTGTTTATTTAGATAGAAAAAAGGCTTCA
>NZ_JBGOOD010000054.1:0-31662 GCF_041439475.1 Vibrio sp. 1S139 | reverse complement strand
AAGAGAAGCTGCTTAATAAGTAAGCAAATGATGACAACTACCTTGAAAAACACCGGAAGTATGGCAACTCGCTTAGTCGAGTGTCCAGTATCACTGGTGCAGATCATAATCTAGTTATTTATTTAGACACCTCAGAACGGGATGTCTTCTGGGTCAAATACTACTTCTCTCAGGATTTCAATTGTTTCTTTATAAACTTCTTCAGGACTTCTTTCGTCATCGTAGCCCGAACCAGCGTTCATTGCTGGCTTCTCTAATGATTCGACAGCTCTATTAATAGCATCCTCTAACTTTTGTCTATCTGAATCAATCTCTAGCCTTGCTGATTCTAAGGATTCATTCATTTCTTGAGCCGAATGAAGTTGAGCCAACACCTTAGCCATACCATTGTGTACTTTCTCAACTTCATCATTTAGTTCTTTTCTTTCCTGCTCCCAGCTCTCTAACTCTTTATCACGTAACTTAATCTGGTGTTCCTGTGTAGATTCAAGTTTATTCCTAGCATCTTTAACATCATGCTTCTTACGTGATTCACCAAGAGTATTAAGAACTAACCAATCTAAACCTAGTTGTAAGGCAGGTATAAGGAGTATGTAACCAAGAGATACAATTGCAGGTAGGAACAGCCCATACCACCAACCAACTTGTAGACTTTTAGCTAGTTCAACCTTATTGGGTAAGGTTTCAAATGTGAATTGAAGTACAACTGAGTGATTGACCACTAACCAAGAGAAGATGAAAGTAGCTATCAAAGGTGTTTTTAGTCGTTCAACAACTGTATCACTAATCGCTTTAACTACTGCTTTATGCACACTACTTTCCTAATCCAAACCAACAAGAAAGCATACAGTAGCATACCAAATACCAAAATTCGCACACATAAACGCTACCATCATTTCATCGAGTTTAGTGAAACAACCTGAACGTCTCCCTCCTCTTTAACCCTCAGCTAAACAACAGCTAAATAGTATAGTGGCAGGCTGAATTTGGTCACTTAGATAGAGGTATAATCTGACTTTACTTCCGTATTTTTGGAATTACTAAATGTAGGTCAAATTATACTTCAGTGAACTGAGTTGCTAATCGGTCGTAGCTTGATGTATGGAATCCACTCCCTCCTTAGCAATCTAGACTTAGGAGTGTGAGAAAAAACCGAGGGTTCCAATATGTTGACTAAAAATGTTATCGCTATCGACTTAGCAAAAAATGTTCTTCAAGCCTGCCATATCAGCATTCATGGTGAGCTAATGTCCAATAAACCTCTGAGTCGCCAGAAGATGAAAGAGTTCTTGGCAAAGGCTAAGCCTTCGATTGTCGCCATGGAAGGTTGTTGCGGTTGCCATTACTGGGGGCAATTAGCAGAAAAACTTGGGCATGAAGTCCGAATCATTAACCCTAAGAAGGTGAAAGGATACCTAGAAGGTCATAAAACGGATCATAATGATGCTCTCGCCATCGCTAACGCCGCTATACAAATTGGTATCAAGTACAGTCGTCCAAAGTCATTGGAACAACAAGCTATGCATTCTTTAGAAACTAGCCGTAGATTCTTATCTCGTAGTGTTGTTTCCCTAGCTCTTCACATTAGAGGGACAATTTTGGGCTACGGGATAGCAAACCCTAGAGGTGAAAAAGGCTTAAAAGCGTCGGTTCAAACCGTGCTTGATGGCGATACACCAATACCCTCCAATGTCGTATCCGTTCTGTCGATGCTTTGGGAGCAATATAAAGAACTTAAAGCAAAACTCATCGCATTCGAAAAAGAGAAAAATGCTTTAACCCGTCAGATAGAGCCGTGCCAACGATTAATGGGCATTGAAGGGGTTGGTGAAACAACTGCTGCGATGCTCTATACAACTCTTGGTGATGGAAAGCAGTTCAAGAATGGAAGACAAGCTTCAGCATTTGTTGGTCTTACACCTAAACAGCACAGTTCAGGAGGCAAAGTTTTTATGATTGGGATCGATAAATGCGGTGGTGTGAAGGAGCTACGCTCGCTTCTTTATCTTGGCGCAATGTCATACGTTGGGCGACTACCCGAAAAACCGAAGACTCAGAAGGACGCTTGGTTGAGGAGCATCATAGATCGTATCGGCTTCAAGAAGGCCTGCATTGCACTGGCTAACAAAGTGGTACGTACTGCGTGGGCAATGCTTCGGTATGAGACTGAATATAAACCAGTATTACTCACTCATTAATCACTACCAAATTTTTAAATTTTACAAAATGATGATGCATAAAAGGTAAGACCAACCTACTGAGAACCTGGCCATTCTGTCATGCTGTAAAAAGCTGCTAGCGCGATAAGGACAGTAGGTGCGCAAAACATCAAAGGCTAGAGGGTAGCTCCTTCAATAAGAAGCCGAATATACGACCGCATCTTAACTTTTATTGCCAAAATCACTTTGTAAATACGTGGATTCCATATACATAATGGGGCAAAAATGAGTTATGTCACTACTCATTTTTGCCTTTTTCATTAGCATTAAAACTCAATCTATCGACCGTATTGCTCAATAATAAAGTGCTCAAAATCATCACACATTTGGACATTCGACTTTGCATTATTCGCTAATTCAGTTGCTCCATCAACGATCGATACCTTCGCATTCAAATCCGCGACTGGTGCACGTTCTCTTGTCGACAGCTGTTTGATTTTTTGCTCCTCAATCGCCCAAGCCTCCTCTGGCGATAAGTTACACTCGTCAGCGAGATATTTGGCATTAAAACCTTCCCCAGTCAGGCTTTCGATTGTACCGTTATGGTTCACGCTATTGCCTTTATGCCAATAGTGTTTCGCCAACAAAGGCCCGATCTCTGGGTTATCTGTTAAGTAACCAAACTTGTCGGTGAAATAAGCTCGTGTTTGATACACCGCCATATGAGCCAATAGATAACCTTGGTATGATCAAGATGCTTCATCAGACAATAAGTGAGGGATCGCCATCAGTGGACGAGGGCTGCAAGACAATCCAAGAATTGCCTTTTCACTGCTACGAGCAAGTGCCGTGATTTTTTCAGGCGTGAGGTCTTCATCAGCTAATTCGTACAGGGCTCGCTCGAAATATGGAACCACAAGAATGCTGCGTTCTTGGTAAGCTCGGAAGGGCTGTTTATTGTCGATGATGGCTTTAATTAGATCATCTGGCACAGGTTGCCCGTCCGCATTTAGAGCGTACTGTTTTAGCCAGTCAGCGTCATTTAACAAGCTGTCGCAGAACATGGATTGTGTTTCAGCATAAGCCATCGAAGTCGGCGCAAACTCTTGAGAGAAACAAGGGGCGTTCATTTTTACATTAGCAAAATGCGCCGCGTGACCACCTTCGTGAAATAGTGTGTTAATCCCATCATAGCCACTGCCTATTTGATCGGGCTTAGCGTTGCTAGTGAAATTAACTTGGGCCGCAACCCAAGCATCTTGGTCATAGAAAGAAGGGATAGGGCCATGGCAGAAGCCATTAGGGTACTTACCTTTACGATCAAGCAGATCCAATTTTAATGTCGCTTGAGAGTATTCGATGTTGAGGCGACCAAAAGATTCAATCCAGCGTCGAAGTGACTTTGAGAACGGAACATAAGGATCCAAGTCATTCATAACGTCACCTGCAAAAGAGTAGGTAAAGTTATGGGCTTGAAGTGCATTCTCGCCTTTCTGCTCTGCCAAATTGGCTAGGCTTTGCTGATGGCTATCACGCGTGCGTGCTTCGAAGTCATCCAGAATCGTAAACAGTTGTTCTGTCGTCATCTGTTCGGTTTTTACCACCGAGTAATCAAAGAAGGTTTTAAACCCCAGTGATTGAGCAAATTGGTTACGTTTTTTGAACAGCTCAATAAAGCCGTTAGCCAGCAGCCATTGCTCTAAATCTAATAATGCTTGATGTGCAGAAAGCCTAACTTGTTCATTACCATTACTTCTAACGGCTGAACCTAAAACAGGCAGTGACCCTTCCGTTTCATCGCCTGTTTCATTTACGTAAGTCATCGCATGATTCTGCTTTTTCTCAAACAGTTCAGCCTCAAACTTTATGAGATCGGCTTTGAGCTTCTGAGACTGCTCAGACTCAATAGCGTGAGATCTAAAGGTCGCTAACCAACCATTCAAGCCTGTTAGTGTACTCTCTTTTTCGAGAGGATCTTGAATTTTATCGATAGCAGCAAGTTGCGTTTCGATAGCAGTAATCTGTTCGGCAGCGCTTAGAAATTCCGTCCACTGAGTCTGTGCGAGTGTCGAACCATCGTGGTCGTCACTGATACCCATATATGTATCCCAAAAGAAGTCTTCTTTCGCTTTATGAGTCGCAAGATACTTTTGATTCAATTGGTTGAGATAGTTCGTTGCAGTCATGACATTCCTTGAAATTTAACCAGTAATTTCAACATTATGACACATTCATTGAATGTATTTTGTGACGATAGATATAACTGAATGCAGTCACAGCCTATCGGTTTACTTTACAGCGTATTAGTGATAATTAACTGTTAATGGTTTGTTGTTTGCTAGTATTAACTAAAGAGAGTGTGCTGATTTCTCCGGCTTTTTATTGAGTAAATTGATGTTCTCAAGGTCAGCGTTTTTGTAAGGAAGAGGTTTAGGATGGATCCTATTTTATATATCGAAGTTGGTGGTGTTGTGTGGCAAGTATTCCCTGATGGGACTTGGCTTCAATTACCTGCTACGCAGCCAAAAGTTGAAGGCGTGCAAGTCGTCAGCATTGAACCTCAGAATTTACAAGAGGCTCAGCCCCTAACCGAACCACAAATCGCCGCAGTTGAACAACAGTTGGAAAAGGTGGTCACCGAACTCGTCAACAACATTGAAAGCGCACCTCAACAGCCTAACTCAGTAAATGACCAACCTAGTTCCAGCGCCTCATTTATTGTTTATGTTCGTTCCACCTTAGATGAAACGCTCGCTGAGGCGGGTTTTGATACGCGTCCTGCAGAATATGCCGACGAAGATACAACCTCGAATGAGGGTAACCTTGATATTCTGTTACCTAGTGCACTATTAACCGTTGATATTTTGGATGGTGGAGACGGTTACGAAAATCAGTTTGAAGTACCAAGTGTCACGATTACGGGCACGGCAGTGGATGTTCGAGACGGGCGTACCGTTGTTCTGACCATCACTGATGTTAACGGAAACACAGTAACCACCACAGCCATCACAAGCGATGAAACGTATGTCGTCAATGGCGTCGACCTCTCTTCATTGGAGGAGGGGGATCTTCAAGTCGATGCTGTCATTGCTGATGATTTTGGCAATAGCATTGCAGCTAACGATTCCACAATCAAAGACACATTAGCCAACATTGAGGTTGACTTCGATGGCTTTGGTGATGAGTTTTACAATCAATTTGAAATATCGAATGGGGTGCTAGTTGGTACGATTGCCAATGTAGAAGATGGGCAAACCATCAACATTTCAATTACCGATAGCCAAGGAACGATACAAGAATACACAACGGAAGTATCCGGCGGAACTTGGACTCTGACTCTTCAAGACTACTCAAGCTTTGCAGAAGGTGAGCTAACCGTTGTTGCCAATACTATCGATATTGCTGGAAACCCTACAACAGCGACCGACACGATCGTGAAAGATACGCTAGCGGACATCACCGCTGCGGTTGATGATGGTGGCGACGGTGTCCTCAATAGCTTCGAAATTCAGTCGGCTAAATTCTTTGGTACGGTACAGAACGTAGAAGATGGCCAAACGGTCAATATTCGTATTTCTGACAGCACAACGAATGTCATTGTTCTGACGGCAACTGTGATTGATGGTGCTTGGTCAGTTGAAGGCGTGGATCTAACCAGCTTTTCCGATGGTGGCATTCAAATTGAGGCTGATACTGTTGACGTTGCCGGTAACCCTGCTTCTGCAATAAATAGCGCAGGGCAAATTGTTATTGATACTGTTTCGCCTGTTATAGACATTGATACGCTAGACGGTTTTAGTATTTTGGCATTTCGTGGCGGCCAACTTACAACCATGCAAGGCACAACCAATGTTGCCGAAGGTCTTCCTGTTTATATTGAAGTTAATGATGGCTCTCAGACTCTTGTGTTTGAGGGTGTTGTTGATGCATCAGGTAATTGGGTTGTTGAAAATATAGATGTCTCGTCCCTAAACTTGGCGTCAGAATGGACGGTTGATGCCAAAGTTTTCAATACGGTAGGCAATCAAGCTATCGATGATATGCCAAGCATTATACTGCCCGAGTCGGTTGTGTTCTCAGAAACTGTTGTCGGGATTTTTGGGAATCAAACTCAGACCTCTGATATTCGCATCGATTATGCGGACTTCTCTTTTAGCGATGATCAAAGCATCGCAGAGTCACTAACTTCTCAAACCCTATCGATAACCGTTGCTGTATCGGCTGATAAACAAAGCCTAATTGGCACACGAAGCGATGGGCAAAAAGTATTCGATGCGTCAATTTCCGGCAGCAACGTAAATATCAATTTTTATAAGGCGATTGATCAGGAAGCTGGGTTAGATTCAATTCTGACGGCTCTGCTCATCGAAGGTTTGCAAACCGATGCTGATGGTACAACGGAGTTAGTGATAGGACGTTTACCTATTGTCATCAAAGATACTGAACCTCTGGTTTTTGATGAGTCTTATCAAATGATCGAGGGTGAGATTGCGTCAGGGAACGTGTTGAATAACGACATCGATTTGGATACTCAACTTACGATAAAAAGTGTTGAAGTTGATGGTACGACCAAGACGATTGTTGGTGGCTCTCCGGTTTCATTTGCTACTAGCGAAGGCACCTTGACCGTATTTGCGAATGGCCACTGGACGTTCGTCGCCAACAGGAATTTGGACCACACAGTTGATCAGAACATCACCTTCAACTATGTTGCTGGCGACATCAGTAATGATTTCGGAAACGGCACTGCGGTCATTGATATTTTTGATGGTGATGCAGGGCTAGTTGTTGATGGGACAACGACCAGCTCTGAAGGTGATGTGTCTGATGGAATTCAAACTGTAGTCGGCCAGTTTACCGTTTCCGCTGGATCAGATAATCCAGATCCCGCTTCTATTGTATTTAATGCTAATACTCTGGTGCAGTTAGACGCCTTGGGCTTGACGACCGGAGATGAGAACTTTCCTCTAACCTACACGTTAGCGAATGATGGTAAAACGATTACCGCACAAGCAAATGGTGAAACGATATTCACGCTAACGTTGAGTGCAGTCGCTAGTGGTATCGATGTTCTAGCAGATGTCACATTAGTGTTAGAACAGTCTATCAACCACCTGTTCAGCAACGACTCCATCACCCTGCCACTTATTATTGATGGAACGGATTTAGATGGCACTTCTTTAAAACAAGGGCAATTCGACTGGATCATCCAGGATGGAGCCGACCCAATATTAACTTCAACTAGCAATGCTGCTGTGGACGAATCAGATCTTATTCACGGCAGTGTTTCAGATACTGGCACTTTCAATCTCAACGTCGGAAGTGACTTTGTTGAGTCTGTATTTTTTGATGTTGGAGATCAGCCGCAGTTGTTTAGTGGGGGTGTACAGATCATCTATGTGGTCTCTGCAGACGGAAATGAACTTACTGGTTATGTTGGCTCTGAAAGTGCTGAAAATAAAGCGTTCACCTTGAGCTTTACCTCTCTGTCAGGTGAGATCGATACTGATGTCACTTACACCTTTGAACTATTCAAGGGCCTCGACCAAACGAATGGAACCGACCAAATTCCTTTTGTCATCACAGCAAAAGATGATGACAACGATGAAACTCAATTAACCTTGAACGTCTCGATTACGGATGGTGGGGAGCCTACGATTGGCTCTGGCATGGTCGAGTTGAGTGAAAACCCTGTTGCTGATACAACCCCGTCTGGTGTTGGAACAACAGCGAGTGCAAGCTTAGCCGTGAGTGCGGGCAACGATCCACTCGTGTTCTTGGGGTTAGATGTGACAACTGGCCAAGCCGTTCTTGATAGTGACGGTGAGGCGGTGACACGTAATGGTGAAGCATTGTCTTGGCGAGATAATGGGGATGGAACGTTTGATGCGGTATTGTCGAATGGCGATGCTGTTTTCCAAGTGAGACTTCCTGAAGATTTTAGCTTAGAAGCCAATGGTTCCACGAATGTCACGGTTGAGATTGATTTGTACCAGTCAATAGACCACGGAACCGGTGTGAAGGACACAGAGCTGTCGATTCCAGCCTCAATCGTCACCATCGATTCAGACGGTTCACGAGATACACAAGAATCTGATATTAAGATTTACGATGGTGCAAACCCTAAAATTACTGTTATCGGAAGCATTTCTGTTGATGAAGACGGTCTGCTTGGAGACAGCGAACAGGTTGGTGTTGAAGATTCTAGCCCTTCGTTAGGAATAATCGAAGGTTCCGATGATGTTGTCTCTGTGACGGTCGACACCGCTGCGTTTGATGCACTTTCATATTCGAGTGCAGGGAAAGACATTTCACTGCAAGCTGTCGATTCTGATGGTTGGTATTACGGTCAAGATTCTGATGGAAACAATATATTTAGGATTCGTTTTAATACTGACGGGACAACAGAGCTCGACCTTTATGCACCTCTCGATCACGCCAATGCTGATGGAGAGAATAATCTAGCCCTCAATTTTGAACTGGTGGTCAACGATGCGGACGGCGATAGCTCTGATCCGGCAATTTATTCTGTCAACGTAACAGATGCTGTCCCAGTTGCGCGTTCAGGGGCAATTGAAATGGTTGAGGGTGATGACCTTAATGGACAATTTCTAACAGAAAAATTCGCAGGTGCCGATGGCGCAACCATTGTAAGTTTTGACTATCGCGGTACTACCTATACCTTTGATAACGCAGGCACTCCTATCACGATTAATCTAATTAATGATTATGATGGTGGGTCTACTTACGGTCAGTTTACGCTTTCTTCAGATGGTAGCTACCAGCTGACTACAAATCCCAATGTATCAACAAACCCTGCAGATCCTAAGATCGTCGATGACATCGATTATCTGGTGCGAGATGCGGACGGTGATAAAGTTACCAGTACTGCTGAGCTTATTCTGGATGATAACGAAGGTTTTATTCGTTATGAAGATTCTGAAACCACAGAAGACAATGACGCGATTATCGTTGTAAGTGTGGCAACCGGCGATGTCGACCAAAGCGAAACCGTTACTGCTATCGAGTTCTCAGAAGCATCGCTAAACGGTGGTAGCTTGTACCTTGATGGGGTGTTGCTTCAAGTTGTAGACGGCAAGGTCACCTTGTCTGGAAGTCAATTGGCAGCGATTGATAGTCAGTTCACTGGGCCTAATGGACAGTTGACTTATCGTCCCGCGCTTCATGAATCCAATACCACCTCAACGGTTATCCTAGCGATCAACGCAATCATTAGCACTGATACGGATCCTAAAGAACTGACGGCTGATGTTGCAGTGTCTGTTTTACCGGTGGCTGATGCACCGGATTGGTCGGCTTCCGTATTCTCCTACCATTCAGTAGAAGATGACTCAGACCCAGTCAGTTTGGACATAACAGCTCAGCTGGTGGATCAAGATACGTCAGAAACATTGAGCTACCAGATTAGTGGGATTCCTGACGGCTTGAATTTGACGTTAAATGGCAACGCAGTCAAAGAAGGGAAATCTTACACAGGCTCAGATTGATAAAATGGAAATCAGGGCTGACGACAACCTAGCGGGTCGCTTTGAGTTTGAGATTACTGCGGTTGCAACAGAGTCTGGCAATTCATTCGCTGACCCAGATGATAAAACGGCAAGTATTGTACATACCGTTACTGTCGATATTTCACCTGATGCTGATACTCCTCATGTGTCTGTTAAAGACTACAAGGGACTAGAGGATGAAGCTATTTACCTCAAAGACGTTATTGAAGGCGCTTTGGCGGACACCGATGGTTCTGAATCGTTAAGTTATATTATCCAAGTTCAAGATGGCTGGTCTGTTGAAGGTGATGGTACCGCAAAGATAGGCAATAATTCCTATTCAGTCACTGCCGAAGCTATCGCCAATGGTGTTGCTTATATTCAGCCTAAAGAAGACATCAGTTCCTTTACTGAAGATCTGTCAATAGACGTAACAGCAATAGCGACTGAGTCGACGATCGATTCACTTATTCCTATCAATGGGCAAGCGTCAAGTGATACAAAAACCATCAATATCTTTTTGAAAGGTGTTGTGGATGAACCTATCGCGGTAGACGGTGGTAATGGTCATTGGCAATACGACAGTGACAGTAAAGTCATCAGCAACCAATCGGTCTTGAATGAAGATGGGTTAATACAGCTCGACTTCCTCATACAAACGACGGATGACGATGTTTCAGAAGAGATCAACATACTGCTTACTAACATTCCTGAAGGCACTTTGCTGGTGGATGCGTTGGGTGAACCAGTATCGCTGACGATTGCGTATGTTGATGATGTGACAGGGCCCGTATTCCAAGTCTCTAACGCTCAACTGGATGATCTGTATCTCAAGCCAGTTCTTGATTTTAGTGGTGAATTAGAACTCACCGTTATTGCTATCTCAACTGAGCCCGATGGTGATTCGGGCGAGTTTCCTATGACACTTAAAGTAGAGCTAGCGCCGGTCGTTGATCAAGAAGACGGTCAAGTGGTCAGTACTCAAGGCATCGAAGACAGTCAAATCGGCCTGAACCTTGAACCTTCAGTGAATCAGGATATTGATGGCAGCGAATCCTTGACGGGATATGTCATTGATAGCCTACCTGCAGATCTCACTCTTTATTTTGATGGGAGTGTTATTCAGGTCCCAGCTTCAGGCTTAGATTTGGATACTCTACTGGACTCAACAACGCCAACGCTTTCGGATCTTCTAAGCAGCGGCAGGCTTTCTGTTACAGCGACAGAAGATTTAAGCGGAACATTCTCAATTCCTATCACCTATGAAGTCACGGATACCTCTCCAACTGGTGCAACGGATATTAAAGATATTACCGGATCCGTTAGCGTGACTGTCGATGCTCGTGTCGAGCTAGATACTCGATTAGAAGGCTCTACAGAGCTGTTACAGAGTACAGATGGCTCGCCTGTTGATATCTCTAACGCCGTGACGTTCGTCGACGCGGATATCGATGGGTCAGAGTACCTAGATTATATTTTGATCGAGATTCCCGACGGCTATTCGTTGATTGTTGAGCACCCTAATGGTGCTGCGCAAGATAGCTCTGGGAATTGGATCATATCGGCGGATGGGCTAACGAGTGACTCTTTCCAAGAGCTCGCAGCGTACATTTTAGATAATGCGACGATTTCCAGCCCAAGTGATACTCCGGTACTGGATATTGTGGTTCGTGCTCGTGTGATTGATGGCGAAGATTCGAAGTATATTGATACTTCATTCCAAATTCAGATCACTGGCCATGACGGCGGTGGCGGTACTTGTGACCCTGTTGGCCCACCAAGTCCCATTCAACCGGGTGGTGATATTAAGACTAATGAAGGTGAAGATATCGATTTAACGGGCTTGCTCAATACTAATGTAGCGAGTGACCCAGACAATACGATCTCTTTCTATATTCCTGCCGATTCTCTTCCTGAAGGCGTCGAGATTTCGGGTGATGGTGTTATTGCGGAATATGACGCGGCTGGCGAAGTAGTCGGTTACTCGATCACTGCCGATGGCCTCTCGAAATTGACGTTAACTGGATTGGACGAAGACTTCGCTGGGTGTATTGATTTCACGATAGAGACGATTGAAACCTCGCCGTGTAATGGTGAGACTGTAACGACAGCTCAAACTATTAGTATTCAAGTCTTGCCTGTTGTGGATGACATCACCGTTGCCACGGATTCGACAACGATTCAAGAAGACATCGCCACGGATCTTAATCTTGAGCTTGTTCTTGGAGATAGCGTTGAAGACGGTCAGTTAATCACGGGTGAAGGCAATAGTGCTACTGGCAAGGAGACAGTTAACTCTCTGACCATCACAGTATCAAATGGTGTAACACTATCGGAGAGTCCTGCTGATACTGGCTTGTTGGTTGATAACGGCAATGGTAGTTGGACGGTAACCGATCCTAGCCGCTTGAGTGATGTGTTGGTAACACCACCTGAGCATTACAGTGGCGAAATCACCTTAACAGTAACCGCCAATATTACCGATGAAGCGGATTGCGTAACTGAAACGGATACGCAAGATAAAACGACCGTAGTGACGATCACCGTTGAACCTGTTGCTGATGCGGCGAACTTGGTGACAGAAGATATAGTAGGTGACGAAGATAACTACATTTCATTGTCATCATTGAGCGCGGAGCTGATTGACCAAGATGGCTCTGAAAATATGTCCTTGGCATTGAAAGGCGTGCCTGAAGGTGCGGTTGTTGCGATAAAGGTGGGCGACAGCTACCAATTAGTTCCTAACAATGGCGTCGATGGCGGGACCTTTGATGGTAACCCTACTTATGAGTGGCAACTGGATCCAAGTCAGTTATCTAATCTAGTCATTCTGCCACCAAGAGACTTTAGTGGTGACATTAATCTGTCTCTAGAGGCGATTACTCAAGAAATTGGTACGACGGATATCCGTTATACACAATCTGAATTTACTGTAGGTGTTAACCCTATAGGTGACAAAGTTGAGTTCTTCGATTTACCTGAACAGCTCACTGGAAGTGAAGATGATGGCATCGTGATTCCTCTTGATGCCAATAGCTTTGAAACTAACAGTGATGAGTTTTTAGCAATTACGGTAACAGTGAATGGAACTTCGGACCCATCAGGGTTAGTTGGGTTAGACCGAATTCGAATTGGATCAGAAACCAGTTCTTTCACCAGTGTTGGTGGCATCATACAGGCGACGATCCTCGTTAAAGCAAGTTCTGTTGATGAGCTCGAATTCTTTGCAGGCGATGCGTTTGGTAACCTCGATATTACGATTACCGGCCGAACGGTTGATCAAAATACGGTACTCGGTGAGTTAGTGGTCGACACGGGTGACCCGAGCTCGCAAGACATGACGCTTATTATCACACCAGAGCCTGATGCACCGTTATTGAGCGTTGAATATTCTTCGATCGTGGCAGAAGCAAGTGGCACGATTCCTCTTGGTTTAGACCTTTCTCTTGTAAACCCTGCTGATTCAGAAGTGGGCTTCATTACAATTCATGATATTCCCGCAGGTTTGACGTTCTCACACGGCTCTATGGTCTATGGTCAATATGTGGTGGACTTGGCAGATGTGCCTAACCTAGCGATTACCGGGGGCTACAACAGTGGTGATCAATTTGACCTAACGATAGAGCCGTCTGCAGAGATAGGCAATAACCAAGCGGTCGGGTTACCCCAAACCGTATCGATTGAGTTTGTCGCTGAAGGGGATTCTACGATTACCGCGACAGATGATAACGATCTGTTGATTGGCGGTACAGGCTCTGACAATTTTGTGTTCGCATCTTCAGGCTTAGGGAGTGCAGAAGCACCAAGCTACGATGTGATTCAAGATTTTGATGCGTCTCCAGACACTGATGCAATTGACCTCTCGGGTATTTTGGGAAGCCTAGGGCTTAATACAGGGCTAGGGGCAACACAATATCTAGATTTAGAAGAATCTGGTGAAGGTGTGACCATTTCTATTAAACCTAATGGTGACGAAGACGTTCAACAAAACATCTTGCTAGCTGATGTCACGTACGACGATCTGTATCAAGGTGACAGTAGCAGTGCATTAGAAGCACAAATTTTACAAAAAATGATAGAAGACAATAATTTAACGCTGTAAGTTAGATGTACAGTCTATAAAAGGAAGTTTAGATTGGTAGAACAAAAAGACAGCTGGCTAGCTTGTGTTGAGTGGTTGTGTGAGCATTTTAATGTTCGCAGTCACCCTTCCAAAATAGTGTCTGGCCTACCTTTAAATGAAGGCAGGCTCAATGAATCCCTTTTTCCAAGAGCGATTGAGAAATCGGGGTTAACGCTGAGCCACGTTAAAAAAGAATTATTGAATCAATGTCAGTTCCCTGTTGTTGCTGTTGAGTCCGCGACAGGGTCTCCTCTTGTCGTAACCCAAAGCTCCGTTGGCGACTTTCAAGTATTGAATTGTGAATCCAACTTAAGCCAACAAATTGTCCTTAAAGACTTAGTCATTAAAGTGGATGCATTTGTTTGGCAAGTGGGTGCTCAAGCGCTTGATGACGCCCGTGTTCAGGCACATGAGCGCAATGACAGTAAATCCAACACCCGTTGGTTGTGGCGGGTGGTCAAAGAAGTGAAGCCTTGGTATCGCGATCTGTTTATCGCTTCGTTCTTGATCAACGTGCTTGCGCTAGTGGTTCCGTTATTTACCATGAATGTGTACGACCGTGTTGTGCCAAACCAAGCGTTTAACACGCTTTGGGTATTAGCAGCAGGCGTTGGT
Source organism: Vibrio sp. 1S139 (assembly GCF_041439475.1). Taxonomy (NCBI): domain Bacteria; kingdom Pseudomonadati; phylum Pseudomonadota; class Gammaproteobacteria; order Vibrionales; family Vibrionaceae; genus Vibrio; species Vibrio sp. 1S139. Next base: position 17,257 of record NZ_JBGOOD010000054.1, on the reverse strand, counting down.
ATCGTTGTTATTTTTGATTGGGTATTGAGAAGCTCACGAAGCTCTGTGACTGATATGGCTGGGCGCTATATTGATAACAAGTTGTCTTCTCAGCTGTTCTCGAAAGTCCTTGGTATGAAGCTCGAAAATCGACCTCAATCGGTAGGCGCATTTGCCAGACAGCTTCAAGACTTCGATAGCGTGAAAGATTTCTTCACTTCTATCTCGTTAGTCACTTTAGTCGATCTGCCATTCACTTTGTTATTCCTACTGCTTATCGGCTGGCTCGGTGGCGCAATGATGTTCATACCTGTCGCGATCATGCTTGTTTTGATTGTGCTGAGCATCGCGATGAAAGGCAAGGTCGAGAAAACATTCGATGAAACCGCACGTCTCTCGACACAAAGACAAGCCCAGCTGTTTGATTGCTTAACAACCCTTCCGGATATCAAGCAAAACAATGCTGAGGGTATTACCCAGAAGCGTTGGGAACAGACGATTTCGTCGCTCTCTCAATGGCAGACTCAATCTCGTCATTACTCCAATATCGTGACGCACTCTATTCAGTCCAGTCAGCAGATCGTTACCATCACTCTGATCATCTTCGGCGTGTATCAGATCTCTGAAGGCTTGCTGAGTATGGGTGGTTTGATAGCCGTTGTGATGTTGAGTGGGCGCGCTGCAAGTTCGGTGAACCAGCTTTCTCTTCTATTGCTGAGGTTCCAGCAAACACGTTCGGCCGTTGAAGGGCTGAATCAGATTATGGAGCTACCTCAGGAAGAGTCCAAACACCAAGTTATCGACAAAGGAGACTTTGATGGTGGGGTTAGGTTAGATGAAGTGACGTTTACTTATCCAGAGACTCAAAGCCCTGCATTAAAGGAGATTTCCCTAGAGATCAAACCGGGTGAGCGAGTTGGTCTTGTCGGTGCGGCAGGCGCGGGTAAAACAACTCTACTATCGATTGTTGCGCGCCAGTATTTGCCAACAACAGGACAAGCTTTCTATCAAGAAATCGATGGGCAATTATGGCCAACCAGCGTTCTGCGTAGTGGCATGGGTTGGGTAGGGCAAACCACTAATCTTATTTTTGGCAGTGTTTACGACAACGTTACGCTTGGTGCGACCAACGTTGATGAAGAAAAGCTAAGACAAGCTCTTCAACAGTCGGGTTTGAATGGTTACATGGGGCGCCTAAGCAATGGCCTTGAAACACCTGTCGGTGAGGGTGGTCGGTTACTTTCTGGTGGTCAGCGCCAAGCCGTTGCCATTGCGAGAGCTCTGTATCGTTGTCCAAAGTTATTGATCATGGATGAGCCCACCAGCGCGCTAGACAAGAAGGCCGAGATTCAGTTCTTTAATGCACTTCAAAGTATGCCGAGAGAAACCTCAATGCTAATCAGCTCCCATAAGTCTTCATTCTTGATGATGTGTGATCGAGTGATTGTATTGGATAAAGGTCAAATCGTGGCAGAAGGTGAACCTAAAGAAATTCTCTCTTTACAGAAGAAAAGTGTACCTAAAGGTACGAGCCGGTTTAAGACGGTATCTGTGGTGAAGGGAGGTCGTCATGAGTAATGATATTCAATGGACCAACAACCACTTAGCATTCCGCTCTCGAAAGCTGATTTGGTTGAGTGCTCTACTCATTGTATCAATTATCGGTTGGGCTACGTGGGCAACATTAGAAGAAGTCGTGATCGGTGAAGGTAAAGTCGTTCCAAGTCTTTCGGTGCAAACCATTCAGAGCTTAGAAGGTGGACTGGTTCAAGAGATCATGGTGCGACAAGGCCAATCTGTAGTGAAGGGGCAACCTCTAGCTAAGTTAGAAGACACACGTTTTAAGGCGGCGTTTTTAGAGTCGGCTCAACAAGCGGATACCTTGCTTGCTCAGCAATTAAGATTAAAGGCTGAGCTGTCGACGGTCGTTTTAAATAATGATGCGAAAGAGTGGTATGAGCGAGTGGTCTTGGTGCCTCAAGATATTGCGGTTGATGTATCAAGCCACCCTGCGTTAATGAATGCCAAGGCGAACTACCGAGAACGTTTAGGACAGTTGAAGTCTGAACTGGAAGAGGCGGCACTTCGTATCGAGCAACAAGACCAAGCTCGTGTCGATACGTTTAACAATATCCAGACTCTTGAAAGCAGCCTCGAGATTGTGATTCGTGAGCGCAACATGCTGAAAGACGTGGTAGCGAGCGGTGCTGTTGCGGAAGTTGAGCTACTTAAACTCAACCGTGATGTAGTCAAACTCAAAGGTGATATTGCTAGCTCAAAGTAGCAGCGCAGAAGCAGATAGCTGCCTACTCAGAGTCGATAGCGGATCATCGAAGTATCGCTTTAGATTTTCGTACCAAAGTGCAAGGCCAGTTGAATGAAGTGGCGAGCAAGATAGCGCAGCTGAACGAAAGCCAGCAGGCGATTGCCGACCAACTCAAGCGTACTGAAATTGTCGCGCCCGTTGATGGCACAGTCAAAGAGATCTTTGTGCGTACCATTGGTGGTGTAGTTCGTCCCGGCGAGCCGATCATTGAGATCATTCCATCAAACAGTGACCTGATTGTTGAAGCGAGAATCTCTCCGCAAGATATTGCGTTTGTTCATAACGGGTTAGGTGCAACAGTGAAATTCACGGCCTACGATTTCGTCATTTATGGCGGACTTAAAGGCGAGGTGATTTACGTGAGTGCCGACGCCTTACAAACGGAAGACGGAAACGCCTATTATCGTGCCCATATTCAGTTAAACGAAGACCAGCAACAAAACTCTGCCTTTAGCATTATCCCAGGGATGCAAGTCGCGGTCGATATATTAACCGGAGAGAAAACAGTATTGAGTTATTGGTTAAAACCTATTTTACGAGCTAAGGAAAACTCACTTCGTGAACGATGAAGTGGGTTAAAGCATAAATATAAAAGGAAGTGTAATGCATTCAAAATTCTTACTCTCTTCTTGCTTGCTAATGAGTGGGCTGTCTCAAGCAGCTTCATTAGAAGAGTCCGTGGCCTTTGCCATCGACTATAGCCCAGAGATATTGGCGCAATACTCCCGATACCAATCGGTGGTCAGAGACGGAGACGCGGCGAGTGGTTTGTATATGCCGCAAGTGAACTTGTACGCGGCAGCAGGTTATGAAGAAACGCGCTACAACAGTGGTAGCAAACTTGATACCGATGATCGAGGCCTAACGAGAACGGAAATTGGCGTTAAAGTATCCCAGTTACTATTTGATGGTTTTAAAACCACATCGAATGTCGATCGACTGACGTTCGAAGCAGAAGCTGAGCGTCTAACTCTGATTTCGCGAGCTGAAAACGTATCGTTAGATGTGGTGAGAAATTACCTCGATATCCTAAAAGCAGAGACGCTACTTGAATTGTCTAAGCGTAATGTAAAAGAGCACCAAGAGATCTATCAAGATATCCAAGATAAAAAGAGCAAAGGCTTGAGTAGCAACTCGGATCTGGCTCAAATCTCCGCCCGTGTCGCGACCGCGCAGTCTTCACTTATCGCCGCTCAGAACAACCTGTTTGATTTGCAAACTCAGTATCTACGCTTGGTTGGCAAACCTGCGGTGAACTTGGTTTACCCCCGGTTTGATTACGCTCTATTACCAAGCTCAGCACAGGTCGCACTTGAACAAGCTGTCGAGAATCACCCTGAAATCAAAGCCTCTTTGCTTGATATCGACGCGGCTCGTAAAGAGATGCGCCGCGAGAAAGGGGATTACTACCCAGAACTAAAACTTGAGCTTCATGCCAATAAGAATGACAACGTATCTAACCCGCCAGGCGGTGTCGATGAAGATGCACGTATCATGTTGACGATGGATTATGACCTGTTTAATGGCTTCTCTACCGACTCCAGGGTTGAATCGTCAGCTTGGCGAGTGGAAGAGGCAAGGGCGATCCGATTACGAACAGAGCGTGAGGTTCGAAAGGTACACAACTGGCTTGGAACGCTTACAAAATGCTTGAGCAGCAAAAATCCTTACTTCAACAGAATGTTGATGCAGCGAAAATTGCAGAGCTTGGCTATATCCAGCAATTCAATGTTGGCAGACGAAGCCTTCTTGATGTACTGGATGCAAAAGTAGAAGTGTTTTTGGCTCGAAGAAACTTCATCAGCACTGAATATGATCAAACGTTAGCGGCTTATCGAGTGTTAAATGCGATGGGTATGTTGACGTATGCGTTGAGGATTGAACATCCAGAAGAGTGGCAAGGGGAGAATAAGTAATGAGATATTTTAAACTAGCGCTACTTAGCTCTATCTTGCTAATGGGATGTGCAGAAACGCCTGATACGACAATGACACGCCACCAAATTGATGACTTAGCGGATAATGACCGAGATGGTGTGATTAACCAGCGAGATCTATGTGCCGATACGCCAGAAGGTGTAACGGTAGACATTAAAGGGTGTGCTAATTGGAAAATTGTCGAAGATGTTGAAGTATTAAGTGTGGCATTTGATTTTGATAAGTATGACCTTAAACCTGATCATACCGCTGTATTAAATGAGTTGGTGCGTTTACTAGGAGAGCAGCCTGATGCTTCGGTTACCTTGGTCGGAGATACCAGTGCTGAAGGTACAAACGTTTATAACAAAGCATTGGCCAAGAAAAGAACTGGCGTGATTCGAGACGCATTGATTGATAGAGGCATCAATGGTGAGCGTATCTTCGAACAAGAGTTTACTCAGATAACCAGCTTAACTCAGCACCTTCACAAGCGTAAGCGCAGAACGATTGCGGTGATTAAGACAGAAAGCATGGAAGTGAATCCATCTTGGAACATCTTCACTTCAGAAATGCAGCTCGATAGTAATAGCGATGTTGAGTCTAAAACGTCGATTGATCCAGTAGGAGGCCAGTAATGAAACGTCTATCGAATAAATCGGACTTACTGCTTGCTGCTGTACCTATGTTGTTCTCTGCATCGACGTTCGCGAATGATGCCAGTGACATTGGTTTGGTCGCGATTGAGCCGAATATGCAGGGGCTTGTAGAATATCTGCTTAAGAGCCAAGAGATCGACTTAGAAATCTTGTTGAGTGACAGCGTCCCAGAACAGATGATCATGCAGCGCTCGCGTGTTGGTATCACTTCCAAAAAGTGGACTGACAAAGAGATGGCTAGGTTTGATATGCGTTACGGTTATAGGCCAACAGAGCTGATGTTTACCGCTGACGTGATTGCGATTCTAGCCAATGAAAATAACCCTGCGACATCAATTACCGTCGCTGAATTAATTGATGTGTTTGGTTGTTCTAACGATCCTAAACATCCAAAATGGTCAGCAAGTAGTGATATTCGTAACGGTGAAAGCCTAGATACTCATATGTTGCCCTTTGCCATTGATCACAACCTGAAAGGCCATACTACCTTTTCAAGTTGGGTCGAATGTGGAACAGAAGGAGAATATGCCCATACTCAGTTCTTAGCGGATTTACCTGATCTGATTAATAAGATTGAAGACGAAGATGCCGCCATTGGTTACACCGTTTACTCAGATCAGATCTCTGATGTGAAATGGTTGAGCGTGGTTGATAACCTAGGTGTGAACTACGACCTAAACAAAGAAACGATCCTCTCTGGTCGTTACCCGTTAGCAACGGTTTATTACATGTACTTGAATATTCCAGCGCATCGCAAAGGCTTTACGGAACAAGAGGAGTTCTTTGTTGGGCTTACCTTGTCACAAGATCATCAAGTCGTTTTGAACCAATACGGCTTCATCAGCTTGCCGCCAGAAGCTATTCAACGTAACAAAGTCAGATTGTCGCTTGAAGAGCCTGCTATTGAAGGTGGCTACAAGTAATGGGTATGTCATTCTGTAACTGTTGTGGGAGAGTGATATTCTCTCTTTCGTAATGGTTCTCAACGTGACGGATTACGTTATTCGGTGATGAAATTATCTAGCGGGCATGTATGCCCGTTTTTTTTCGCCTAAAATTTGCGACTCGAGCAGTTGTTTGTCGTTTGGTCACGTATAATGGACACTTCATATAGCGCTAAATAAGCCCAGTCGATGAAAATCTTTCAAGTTCTAATCTTGCCTCTAATGCTGTCCCTCAATGCTATTTCATTTTCAGCGCAAGCAACCGAAAGCTGGTGGCTAAGAACAGTATTTAACAGCAGCCCAAGTCTGCCGAATTCTCAAAACTATATTAATGATATCGAGTTGATGGATTGTGGTGAGATCGAAGGTACTTTGTTGTGCAGTGACTTAACCCAATATTACGACCTGGATGTGTATGTTGAACTGGAGTTGGGGGACTCAAGTGTCGAAACGGTTCGCTTAAACCTGCCATATTCGGACCTAAGTTACACAAAGCTTCAGGCATACCTTCGCCAAGATGGCTTTGCTCTCAGTTCAATTCGTATTGGTGAAGATGAATTCGATGTTACAGCTCAACTCGAACAAGCTCGAAATGAAGGTGTTGGTTTCGATAAGGTGGATAAACAGCTGGTCGAATTCATCAACGCGCCTCACGGTTCAGCAGAGCAACTGAGTGTGTGGAATGTGCCTAGCTTATCTTCTTCTAGCTCTACTTCTCCTTGGATTCAGTTACAGAGTGATGGTGACAACTTAACGGTTGAACTTAATCGTTTTTAATTGCTCAAATTTATAGATAGTTTCGTTATTTATTAGGCTAAACAAGCCTTTCAGGAGAACGGCTCGCGGGCAGACAGCAAGTTATAATTCATTTAAGTGTTCGTTTTTCTGCGGCTCTCACATTTTTAATAAGCGTTTAGCTTTGCCATTTGTTATACGTTGAGCCTTCGGTAAAACGAGATTAGGATACGTTCAGTATTGATAAAGGAGACAACCCATGGTTGCAAGAGTAACGATAGCGCCACAAGGCCCAGAACTTTCTGAGCTGGTGCAAGGATACTGGCGTACAGCAGAGTGGGGCATGACCCCGCAACAACGCCTGACTTTCCTGAAGCAACATATTGATCTTGGCATCACAACTGTTGATCACGCGGATATTTACGGTAACTACCAATGTGAAAAGTTGTTTGGTGAGGCTTTAGCGCTTGAACCAAGCCTTCGTGATGATATTCAAATCGTCACCAAGTGCGATATCAACCTATGTGGTGACCACACTCCAGATCGTAAGATCAATCACTATGACACCAGCGCGCAGCATATTTACCAATCAGTAAATAACTCATTAGAGCACTTAGGTGTTAACGATATCGATGTATTGTTGATTCACCGCCCTGACGTGTTAATGGATGCCGATGAAGTAGCAGAAGCGTTCGCAGAGCTACACAAAGTAGGTAAAGTTAAGCACTTCGGTGTTTCTAACTTTTCACCGCGTCAGTTCGAACTGCTTCAATCTCGACTCGGTAAGCCGTTAGTGACCAACCAAGTTGAAATCAACCCATTGAACTTCGAAGTGGCTCATGATGGCACGCTAGATCAACTGCAGATGAACCGCATTCGCCCGATGGCGTGGTCTTGTCTCGGTGGTGGTAGCATCTTCAGTGGTGATTCAGCGCAAGCGGTTCGCGTTCGTGATGAGCTAGAGGCGATTCGTCAAGAAGTCGGTGCAGACAGCATTGATCAAGTGATTTACGCTTGGGTTCGTCGTTTACCATCTAGTCCAATTGCAATTATTGGTTCTGGTAAGATTGAGCGTGTGAAGACGGCCGTTGATGCACTGAAAATCGAGCTGACGCGCGAACAGTGGTATCGCGTATGGGTGGCATCTAAAGGTCACGGTGTGCCATAGAAAGCAATTCGTATAGAAGTTAAAGCCAGCTAACAAAGCTGGCTTTTTTGTGTTCGCCTAACATGTTTCTCCAAAACTGTGATTAAGGTGGAATAATTTTCAAAAACACTCATAATGCACTCTGTTTTTCACCAGTTGGATATTTCCATTGAGCACTTCAAAATTCTCTTCAATCGCCCTTAAACCAGAGCTTCTAAACACGTTAGATTCTCTTGGTTATACTGAAATGACGCCTATCCAAGCGTTAAGTCTTCCTACTATCCTAAATGGCAAGGACGTTATCGGTCAGGGTAAAACGGGTTCAGGTAAAACAGCTGCTTTCGGTTTAGGCGTGCTGCAGAACCTACGCGTTAAGCGTTTCCGTGTTCAGTCTTTAGTGTTATGTCCGACTCGTGAGCTTGCAGACCAAGTAGCAAAAGAGATTCGTACTCTTGCTCGTGGTATTCACAACATTAAAGTGCTGACACTATGTGGCGGTATGCCAATGGGCCCACAGATTGGTTCACTAGAGCATGGCGCACACATTCTTGTGGGCACACCTGGTCGTATTCTTGATCACCTAGAGAAAGGCCGCATTGACCTGTCTGAGCTGAACACACTTGTGTTAGATGAAGCGGATCGCATGCTAGAGATGGGTTTCCAAGACGCTTTGGATGCTGTGATTGAAGCGGCGCCAAAAGAACGCCAAACTCTGCTATTCAGTGCGACTTTCCCTAAACAGATCAAATCTGTTGCAGACCGCATTATGCGCAATCCAGAAATGGTGAAGGTTGAATCAACACACGATCACTCAAGCATCCAACAACACTTCTACAAGTTAGAAGGTTCTGAAGCTCGTGATGACGCTCTAGAGTTGCTGTTACTTCATCACCAACCGGAGTCTGCGGTTGTGTTCTGTAACACTAAGAAAGAAGTGCAGAACGTAAACGATGAGCTAAGCCACCGCGGTTTCAGTGTTATCGAACTTCATGGTGACATGGAACAGCGTGAACGTGACCAAGCTTTGGTTCAGTTCTCAAACAAAACCATCTCGATTCTAGTGGCGACAGACGTTGCGGCTCGCGGTCTTGATGTTGATAACCTAGATGCTGTGTTCAACTTTGAATTGTCTCGCGACCCTGAAGTTCACGTACACCGTATTGGTCGTACTGGCCGTGCAGGAAGCAAAGGCGTAGCGATCAGCTTCTTTAGCGAAAAAGAGATGTACCGTGTTGCTCAAATTGATGAGTACATGGACATGCCAATCGAGCCATCTGAACTGCCAGCAAAACCAATTGCTAAGCCGTACTACTCAAACATGGTTACCATCCAAATTGATGGCGGTAAGAAAGCTAAGCTTCGTGCTGGTGATATTCTTGGCGCACTGACGGGCCAAGGCGGCATTGATGGTAAATCAGTAGGTAAGATCAATCTGTTTGCAATGCGTGCTTACGTAGCGGTAGAAAGATCTGTGGCTAAAAAAGCACTGAACAAAATCGAATCAGGTAAAATGAAGGGTCGTCAATTCCGTGCCCGAATCCTGAAGTAATTCGAGACTGAATCCCTTTGCTGCGATATGTCTAATTAACGACATTGCTAATTAATGGCATTGCAGTAAAGGGTGTTCCACAAAATGCCACTCAAGTTTCTTATCTTAGGTTTATCGACCTAGTCCTCTATACCAAAGCATTATTCATCGGGTCTTATCGAATAAAGATCGTTGATATGCTTTCCTTCGCTAAGATACCAAGTCATCGCTTCTTGTCGATTGTGAACCAATATCGTGATTGTGGTTATTGAACCATCGTCAAAATAACAAAGCTCATATTCTAAATCGCTTGGATGATCAGGAATAGCGGCCATAGCTTCCCTCCCAAATATCAATCATTTTAAATACGTCAACCCAACTCATTTATAGGGCTCGTATCACGTCAAATGAGTAATAAAATCAAGTTACATCACTGCCATTAATTATTTTTAGTTTAATCATTTGCCTAAATAGCTAGATTAGCAAGTTTGGGTCTCAATTTATCTCAAAGTTTTTACGACCACTGTTTATTAAGACTACTTTTATAAGAGCTAGAATTAGCGTTATAAAAACTGGGCTAACCTTAAAGGGATGAGTTAATCGGTTTGTGGCTTTGTTGAATGTCGTGAGAGGGTAGAATGAGAAAGTGCCGGTGGTTAGTTTTAGTGATCTGTTTTCTATTTACTGGGTGCGGGACCAAGTTCGCCTATAACAATATAGGTTGGTTTGTCGTTAGCTATATAGAAGATTTTGTTTCCCTCTCAAATAGCCAAGAATCAGAGCTTGAAGAGCGATTAGATATATTACAGAAATGGCATAAAGAAACTCAGCTACCTCTGTATATTTCGCAATTAGAAGCGATTCAAAACGTAGAACGGTCGGATATGAATCCCGCTTTTATTGTTGGCCAAAGTGAAGAAACGAAAGAGCATATTCGCTCAATCGTCAATAAGTTCGCTCCAGATATTTACGCCTTGAGTATGCAGCTTAGCCCTAAGCAAGACAGGGAGTTTTTAAAGAACTTTCGTGAAAAGCAGCAAGACTATTATGAAGAAAGGTTGTCGTTGAACGATGACGATTCGAGAGAGCGATACCGAAGCAGAATAGAAGAGCGTGCAGAACGGTGGTTGGGTTCAGTATCGAAAGAACAAAAACAGATTATTTTGGTTTGGTCTAAAGAGTGGGTAAATACCAATAGCAGTTGGCGACAATATCAAAACAACATCTATGAAGAGCTAACGACGCTGATGGCAAAGAAGAGCGATCTGCATATTGCTCAGCCAATTATTATGAAGTTGCTTTTAAACAATGAAGCTTATTATCCTGCTGAACTTGAGCCGCAGCTTAACCAAAATATGGAAACATCAGCCAAGTTTTTAGTAGATATGGCCGCGACCAGCAGTAACAAGCAGTGGGCGTATTTTATGAATGAGTTAGAAAGCCTCAAAGGAACGTTGGAGTCATTGCAAGAGTAGAGCGTTCTTTTTAAAGGCTAGCGGTCATTATCGAGCTAGCCTTTCATCAAACTGAATTTCGGAACCTAACCCCTGTTGCTCATCAGTAGTTTTGGAATCGAACCTTTGGCTGTCCTAGATATTTTCTGCATCAGTTGAAAGCTTGGCTGTTGAATGCCGTGATCACTTTGCAATTCATCAATCATCAATAACCACAACCTTGCTGTCATTTCTGAATCGGCTAACGCTCTGTGGAAAGTACCGTCGTTGTCGATATTTTTGAAACGCACAAGGTCGCCTAGCTTATGAGTTGGTGCGTCTTGGATTAGCCGACGAGCAATCAACATTGAGCATGCAAACTGTCCGTTGTAATCACGCCCTATATCGTCTAATTCTGCGTCGAGAAAGCGTTTATCAAACGATGCATTATGAGCAACAAGCTGACTGTCTTGAATAAAGTCTGCAAACTCATCCATCACTTCACTGCAACTGGCCGCGGTGTTCAGCATGCGGTTAGTAATGCCGGTGTAGCTTTCAATGAAGCCACTCACACGAAACCCTGGATTCATGAGTTGTTGGAAGGTGTCGACAACTTCGCCGTTAACGAGTTTAACCGCACCGATCTCAATCGCTCGGTCACCCATGTTTGGTGATAAGCCTGTGGTTTCGAAATCGAGAACGATAACGGAATCTGCGGAGTTTGAAGCCATCGTGTTTCCTAATTGCTGTTTGGTAGTATCGCTTTATATGGGGCGTTTGGTGTTGCTATGGGTCAATCAGTTATTTGCTAGTGCCGATAGTAAGTTCAGTGTAACCCGTCGAATCGTCGTGCTCTCTGCTGAAGGTCAAAGTATCGTAGCGGTGAACGATAAGTTCAGTGGTGGTTGCGATAATCGTCCCTTCAAGCAAATGCCCACCAATCACGTTGCCATTCTCATCAGCAACGGATATATGAACATGCTGGTGGTTTGGGGTTAGCGTCGCCATAAGAGACACAATTTCGAACGGAGCTGTGATTAGCTTGGTGTTGTTGGCATTAGCTAAACGAATATTGAGTTGAGAGACACAACCGACACAAGATGCGATAGAGCCTGCCGAGATGTTGTGTGTGGTCACTAACCTTTGGATCTCAAGCTTTAGGTCTTGGCCGCGGGTTAATCTCGTTGCGATAGGAGTAATCATCTCATACCTCTGTTTTATCTGTGTATCAAAGAACAAAACGAAGCCGCATAGGGCTTCGTTTTATTTTCATTTTGGCTAATGCGACTTTTCTTTTGGTTAATGCAACTTTGCATTTTCTGTCGCTGAAATTACTTAGTCTTGTTGCTGTTCTCTTTTCTTCTTAGGAACGAAGTTCAATACTGAGATTGGCACTTCTTTGCGTGGTTCGAAACCTTCAACAACGCGACGTTCAATCAAGTGACCCAGACGCTTTTCAATAATGCACAGGTTTTTGAAGTTATCTTTCGATAGGAAAGATATCGCTTCGCCAGACGCATCAGCACGGCCTGCACGACCAATACGGTGAACATAGTCGTCCGCTGGGAAAGGCATGTCGTAGTTTACTACGCGGCTTAGGTTGTCGATATCGATACCACGAGCAGCAACACCCGTCGCGACTAAGTACTTTAGACGACCTTTCTTGAAGTCAGCCAAGATTTTTTCACGAATCGCTTGGCTACGTCCACTATGGAAAGCTTCCGCTTGAATACCACGTTTCTCAAGTTGAGCAACCAACTTAGCAGCGCCGTGCTTGGTTTCGATAAAGATAAGCGCTTGGTCCCAGTTGCCTTCGGTAATCATGTGGCTCAATAGTGCTGACTTACGGTCTTTATCTACGGTAACTAACCATTGCTCAATGTTCGCTTTAGACGCATCTGTCTTGGCAATCGAAATCTCTTCCGCTTCGCTGATAGCACTTTTCGCTAGCGCGCGCACTGGCGTTGAAAGCGTTGCTGAGAACAGTAGATTTTGGATGTCTTGTGGTAGACGCGCGATGATCTTGTTGATGTCTTCAATGAAACCCATGTCTAGCATGCGGTCAGCTTCATCTAGAACCAGAACTTCAACTTCATCAAAGTGAATGGCACGTTGTCCGTACATGTCGATCAAACGACCTGGTGTTGCCACAAGAATGTCGACACCTTCAATCAGGCGATCTTTCTGGTGTTGGTAAGATACGCCACCGTACATCGCTAATGATGTTAGGTTTAGGAACTTCGCGTACTTAGTAATGTTCTGTTCAACCTGAACTGCCAGCTCACGCGTTGGTGTCAGGATAACTGCGCGGATACGTTTTTTACGCTGCGTTTCACCTTTGCTTAGCATTTCTAAGATAGGGAGAACAAAGCTCGCAGTTTTACCTGTACCTGTTTGTGCTGCAGCAATAAGGTTCTTACCAGAAAGAACAATCGGAATTGCTTTTTCTTGAATAGAGGTTGGCTTTTCATAGCCTTGTTTTGCAACGGCTTTAACAATAGGTGAGCTTAATCCAAGCTTGGAAAATGGCATAAGTTTCTCGGTATGATTTGGCTAAATAGCGATGGAAAGGTTTAACAATCTTATACAAGGATAAGATTAATGGCGGCATTCTACCATGTTGCTTGTGTACCGCTAGTAACATAGACACTTTAGTTGGATAATACTGGCTCAATTAAGACGACGATAAGACAGGGATGCATGGAAATTACGCCGAATGAACGCGATGCAGTATATAAAACGATTTTTTCTCGCCGAGATGTTCGTGGTCAGTTTCTTCCTGATGAGATCCCAGAAGACGTTTTGATGCGTGTACTAACCGCAGCGCACCATGCTCCCAGTGTCGGTTTTATGCAACCTTGGGATTTTGTTGTCGTTCGTGATATCGAAACTAAGCAACAAATCAAAGCGGGCTTCAATCAGGCTCATGCAGAATCCGCGGAAATGTTCACCGATGAAAAGCAGGCAATGTATAAGCGTCTAAAGCTTGAAGGCATCGTCGAATCACCTATCGGTATCTGCGTGACTTGCGACCGTAATCGAACCGGAAAGGTCGTGCTAGGTCGAACCATCAAACAAGAGATGGATCTGTACAGCACCGTGTGTGCTGTTCAAAACCTATGGCTGGCAGCTAGAGCCGAAAACCTCGGCTTAGGTTGGGTGAGTATTCTTCACGACTCAACACTGCGAGACGCATTAGATATCCCAGAAAACATCGATATCGTAGCGTACCTGTGTATCGGCTACGTTGACCACTTCAAAGATAAACCTGAACTCGAAACCATGGGCTGGTTGCCAAGAAGAGACGTCAATTCTGCGATTCATGAAGGGAAGTGGAATTCTAAGCAGCTAGAGGCTGATGGAAAGTAACTGATTAACTGAATATTCTGACATCTATCTAGACATGCAAACTTTTAAGGCTGGTACTAAATGCTTGGCAGTTTCAGTTCGATTTGGGTTTTGTGTTTACGGTGCAATGGTTTAGACTGTCTAACAAGCATTTAAGAGCGATAGCCAACGCTTGGCATTACCAGTTTTGGTGAGCTTTAGTGTTCAGGGTGCATAATTTAAGCTAGGAGGCTACATTGTTCACTACTTAACGCGTTGTTGGAAGTGATGTTTGTGGCGTAAGCTACAATTTACAAAGCAGTTAAGAGTGGTTTTCAATGTTTGGAGTTTTTACTTCGAGCCAATATAGCGTTATTTATAGTAGGATAAACATGCGAATATCTGCAGCAGAAATATTGAATTTATGGGATGAAGGTAAAGGAATAACTATACCGTTTCAACATCAGGTTAGCTTTCTTACAGGAGGGAATGGCCTAGGGAAAAGTACCATACTAAATTTAATTCATGATGCAATAAATGTCGGTAATCCAGAAGATAAGCAAATATCTACATCTAAATTTCGTTTTTGTTCGACACGTGTGTTTTTTGACAAAGAATTTGAGATTTATAAAACGAAAGTAGTATTCCCCATCCTCAAAGATCACGAGAAAGAAAGGCTGATATTAGAGCGTTTTTCTGGTGAGGAATTGCATAGTGTTGAAGCTTTGCAGAGTGTTAAGGATGAGTTTCTTGATATATCAAATGATGTGGATGTTACAAATGTACTAACTTATAAAAAACGCTCTCTTGGTGAAATGTTTAGAGTAGGATTGAACCACCCTGTAGAGTGGGAAGAAGGAACTCCGGAATTAGACCGTTATCTAAACTGGGGAGCTGAAATTTATCAAGAAGATAGAATTATAAACTTAGATTCTGAAGGTGTCGATAACGAAGTCGACAGTGTTATGGATAAGTATTTTGGAATTATTGTTGATACGCCTTATAGAAAGGTAATAGATAGGTTTCAAAAGTTTGAGTCAAGATTGAACTCTAAATTATCTAAAGTATTATTCGAATCTTTGGGAAGAGACGTTCCTAATGAAGCTGAAGATGAAAGTTACAAATTGTTGATAGAACAAAAAAATGAAGTCGATAGATTGATAACAACACTTAACAAATATTTTAGAATTGATAATAAAGAAGTAGTAAGAAACGAAGAAGATAACAAGTTAACTATATCCAAAAATGACAAAATCCTCTCTCCAGACTCCTTGTCTCGTGGTGAAAAAGCATTGATTCACTTATTTTTGCTTGTTTTTTTGTCTAAAAATTCGATTAATGTGATGTTGTTAGATGAACCCGAAATTGGTTTACACATAGATTGGCAGAATACTTTAATTAGTGATTTGGTTCTAATAGCTCCAAACATGCAGTTTATTATTGCAAGTCACTCTCCAAGCCTAATTGAAGAATGGGATGAATCACATTGTATTGAATTAGTATCGGAGTAGATATGACGGTCAATGTAGGTCAATCAAATGTCCACAGAGGTGCTCGAAAGTCTGCAAGAATCCAAAAATCCAGTGTTTTATCAAGACGTGTGGATAGAAAAGGTATGCGAAAGGCTTGGGTTGAATCAAGAGCTGATGTTCAGTTTTGGAGAGGTGTACTTCGAACACTAGATATTAATGATATTATAGTTGAACCTATCCGAAAGCATTATGAATCTCAAGCTTCAGGTAAGGATGCCATTAAGTCAGTAGTTAAAAAGGAAGAGGTGGGTGAGTATTCACTTTACTTTGTTGATAGCGATTATGACTTTTTATTGAATGTCGATTATAATATTAATGACGGTGATGATTTTGATAGTTTTGATAGTTTTGATAGTTTTGATAGTTTTGATAGTTTTTATTGTTCTCCTTTTGTATTTCAAACATATGCATATGCGATAGAAAACTACCTATATGACCCTTTAGGGTTGGTTGAGGTTGTCAAAGATGCGGCTTGCACAAGTTCAGAAACTGTTGATAGTAATCTATTTATCGATGCATTAGAGAAATGGTCTTTTGAGCAGTATGGTAATTTTTTAAATTTGCTTTATCACATCAAAAATGGCGACAATTATCAGCGAGATTTATATAAAGGTAGGATTCAAAATTCATTTTTACGACTTTCATTAAGTGGGTATGATCTAGGGACTATTTCGGAACTAAACGCTCCTTCTGAGTTTGTTGAGAACCTCGAAAGTAAGGGACTTAATAATAAAAATATGTATCTTTATTTTTGTGGTCACGACATAGAGAATGTACTTCTTCCATTCCTAAAAGGGAAAGGTAAAAGAAATACTGATCCAAGCTATATTCATGGCCTCTATAAAATGTATCAAGATGAAGAGGTTGCAGGAATGCAAAGCTTGGATACAAAACCTCAAGAATTTGCGCAAATGAAAGGAGAGTATTTTGGAAAGTGTCGCGACGTAGAAACTTTATTGATGGCAAATAGTTGCAACTCTAAAGCAGAATGTTACCAATTTTTAATTAATGAATTGATTAAGTTTAAGAAGAAATACTCTAGCAATGAAAAGCCAGGTGGTGGAGTTCGTGTTAGTGTTTAAAACTTGAAAATTGTCTCTGAATACAGCACAAATTTTCAAAATGAGAAAATCTCGCCTAACTAGTGTTTTTTTTCGTTTCTACAGTTTGTAACTGACAAAGCACCCCTTTCCATTGTGAAAGTCGGGTGCTTTTTTGTGGGAGTCATATGCAAGATAAACTGTAAGCGCGTCATAAACCCCGCATTCTAATCACCTAGCACGAATAATAAGATCAAGTCTCCAACCATGAGGAGATTTGAAATGGGAAAACGACGCACCAACCTAGAATGGCAAACACTGTTTGAACAATATGAAAGCAGCAGTGTTACCCAACGCGCTTTTTGTGAAGAGCATGGACTGAGTTTATCCACGTTCTTCGCCAAACGGCGTCAACTCCAAACAGCAAACCAATCGGAATCTGTCGGATTTGTTAAAGCCGAAATCGTTGAAAAGACAACCAAGTATCAGGCCCAGATAGCT
Source organism: Vibrio sp. 1S139 (assembly GCF_041439475.1). Classification (NCBI taxonomy): domain Bacteria; kingdom Pseudomonadati; phylum Pseudomonadota; class Gammaproteobacteria; order Vibrionales; family Vibrionaceae; genus Vibrio; species Vibrio sp. 1S139. The sequence continues at coordinate 190 of NZ_JBGOOD010000054.1, read as the reverse complement.
ACGGCGAACATGACACTTCTCATCAATGATGTGGAGCTGAGCATTCCTCAAGGCACGCCAGCCACCTATCTTGCTGAACTCATTGGAGCGTTGTCATGAAAGGTATGCTCAGCGCTCCAGACATTTACCTTTATCGTGAAAGCGTCGATTTTAGAAAGTCCATCAACGGCCTTGCAGCGATTATCGAAAA
>NZ_JBGOOD010000053.1:15763-33328 GCF_041439475.1 Vibrio sp. 1S139 | reverse complement strand
GAGTACCTGGCTACGAACCAGGCGGTCGGAGGTTCGAATCCTCCAGGACGCGCCACTATTTAGGGCTTTTTTCTTATAAGAATGAAATCCTTATATTGATCTGTTGTTAGTAACAATGAATTGATATTAAAACCGTGCGCTCTTAGCTCAGCTGGATAGAGTACCTGGCTACGAACCAGGCGGTCGGAGGTTCGAATCCTCCAGAGCGCGCCACATTATTAGAAAAAGCCTCGTTTATACGAGGCTTTTTTTATGTCTGCTGCAAATTTGGTGCGACAATGTTAAATTTGTTCGTTGTTTAACTTGTTGTATTTAAAGTAGTTCTTGATTGCTTCTTTGTTATTCCACCTTTCTCATATCAATTCCCAGAAAAGCCCCGTTTAAGTCACAGTTTAAATATCTAAAAATGACGTATTTGACAGATTTATGTGATCTGATAGGCGAATAATTAACCTTATGTGTGCGTTATCCGTAACAGAACCTTAAACAAAATTGACAAACTTTTACCAATCGAGATAATCCATGGGTCGGGATCACTATTCGCTGAAATCCTGTACGTATGTCAGGATGACGAAGAAAGGAAGCAACATGACTAATATTGGAAGCCTGCTAGGAGATGCGGCGACTCTAATGATAACGGGGATGTCCGTTGTCTTTATTTTCCTAACTATTCTAGTTTACCTCGTTCGGTTGATGTCAAAACTGGTACCAGAAGAAGTACCAGAGCCGATCGCAGCACCTAAAAAAATTCAAAAATCACAATCAAACCCTTCAGCTGTTAGTCCACAGGTAGTGGCTGCAATTTCGGCCGCGGTTCATCAATACCGTGCGTCTACTGCTAAGTAGTATTTAAAGGATTAAAAAGGAGTTTATGAGCATGTCTAAACCACTAGCTATCACAGATGTGGTACTTCGTGACGCGCACCAGTCACTATTTGCTACTCGTATGCGTATCGAAGATATGCTGCCAATTGCGGCAGAACTGGATAAAGTCGGTTACTGGTCACTTGAGACTTGGGGCGGCGCGACGTTTGATTCGTGTATCCGTTTTCTTGGCGAGGATCCATGGGAGCGTTTGCGTGAGCTGAAAAAAGCGATGCCAAACACACCAATGCAGATGCTACTGCGTGGTCAAAACCTATTGGGCTACCGTCACTACGCGGATGATGTAGTAGAAAAATTTGTTGAACGTGCCCATAAAAACGGCATGGACGTATTCCGTATCTTTGATGCGATGAATGACGTGCGTAACTTTGAAAAAGCAGTGAAAGCAACGATCGACGTTGGTGGCCACGCTCAAGGTACGTTGTCTTACACAACCAGTCCGGTCCACAATTCAGATACTTGGGTTGATTTGGCTAAGCGCCTAGAGGACCTAGGTTGTCACTCACTATGTATCAAAGATATGTCAGGTTTATTAAAGCCGTATGAAGCAGAAGAGCTGATTACACGTATCAAAGCATCGTGTGACGTTCCTCTGGCACTGCATAGCCACGCGACAACTGGTCTATCGACTGCAACAGCGGTTAAAGCCGTTGAAGCGGGTATCGACATTCTAGATACCGCTATTTCTTCAATGAGCTGCACTTACGGTCATACGCCAACCGAAACGGTTGTTGCGATGTTAGAAGGTACAGAGCGAGACACGAATCTTAAACTAGACCAAATCGAACCCATCGCGGCTTACTTCCGTGATGTACGTAAAAAGTACGCGAAATGGGAAGGTCAGCTAAAAGGTGTCGATTCTCGCATCTTAATCGCTCAAGTTCCTGGCGGAATGTTAACTAACATGGAAGGCCAGCTTAAAGAGCAAGGCGCCGCCGATCGCATGGATGAAGTTCTAGAAGAGATCCCACGCGTACGTAAAGAGCTTGGTTACATTCCTTTAGTAACACCAACTTCTCAGATTGTCGGTACTCAAGCGGTTATTAACGTCTTAACGGGCGAACGCTATAAGAGCATCACGAAAGAGACTGCTGGTCTACTGAAAGGTGAATACGGTCAAGCTCCTGCTGAAGTGGATGCTGAACTGCAAGCGAAAGTTCTAGACGGTGCAGAGCCGATTACTTGTCGTCCTGCTGATTTACTTAAGTCTGAAATGGATACGTTAACGACGGATCTGTTAGAGAAAGCGAAATCAGAGGGTATCTCTCTAGCTGAAGATACGGTTGATGATGTACTGACTTACGCGCTCTTCCCACAAGTGGGTCTTAAGTTCCTTAAGAACCGTCGTAATCCTGAAGCATTTGAACCTGCACCAACGCTAGAAGTTGCGGCTCCAGTTGCTGCTGCTCCTGTACAAGCTTCTGGTGGTATTGAAAGCTACAGCGTGAAGGTTGATGGTCAAGTTTACGATGTTGAAGTTGGCCCACAAGGTGAACTGACATCGGTGGCGCCATCTGCAAAACCTGCTCAGGCTGCACCAGTAGCAGCGTCTGACGCTGAAGCGGTTCCAGCTCCATTGGCGGGTAACATCTTTAAAGTAAACGTTCAGGCGGGTGCTGAGGTTGCTGAAGGCGACGTTCTACTAATCCTAGAAGCGATGAAGATGGAAACGGAAGTTCGTGCTGCTCGTGGTGGTATCGTTCAAGAATTGAATGTTAAAGAAGGCGATGCAGTTACTGTAGGCGCTCCACTACTAAGCTTAGCGTAAGGGAGTACCATGGAAGGATTGATGACCTTATGGTCTGAAACAGGGATTGCGAACTTTGAGTTCGGCCAGATCTGTATGATGCTGGTTGGTTGCTTACTGTTGTTTTTGGCAATTCGTAAAGGATTTGAACCGTTACTTCTACTGCCTATTGGTTTTGGTGCTGTATTAGCAAATATTCCAAATGCTGGGTTTACTGATCCAGGTGGTTTGCTCTACTACGTCTACTACATTGGTATTGAGACAGGTATTTTCCCACTGCTGATCTTTATGGGTGTTGGTGCGATGACGGACTTCGGTGCGTTGATTGCGAACCCTAAAACGTTGTGGCTAGGGGCTGCGGCTCAGTTTGGTATCTTCGCGACGCTATTTGGCGCGATCTTGCTGAACTACGTTCCAGGAATGGAGTTCTCGATGGCCGATGCTTCGTCAATTGCGATCATTGGTGGTGCCGATGGCCCAACTGCGATCTTCTTGGCGAGTAAGTTATCTCCGGATCTTTTAGGTGCCATTGCAGTAGCGGCTTATAGCTACATGGCTTTGGTTCCGATCATTCAGCCACCAATCATGAAAGCGTTAACGTCTCCTGAAGAGCGCAAAATTAAGATGGCTCAACTTCGTCACGTTAGCAAAGCCGAGAAGATTCTTTTCCCGCTTGCTGTACTACTGATGACGATTTTGTTCCTACCTTCAGCAACACCTCTAGTTGGTATGTTCTGTTTGGGTAACTTAATGCGTGAAGCGGGTGTGGTTGATCGCCTTTCAAAAACAGCTCAAAACGAACTGATTAACGTTGTAACTATTTTCCTAGGTCTAGGGGTTGGTTCTAAGCTTCAAGCGGATACGTTCTTGAACTTAGAAACACTGGGTATTCTAGGTTTAGGTGCGGTCGCGTTCAGTATCGGTACGGCGGGTGGTGTATTGATGGCGAAGGTGCTTAACCGCTTCTCGAAAGAGGACATCAACCCACTGATTGGCGCAGCTGGCGTATCGGCGGTTCCAATGGCGGCACGTGTTGTGAACAAGGTTGGTCTTGAGGCAAACCCTCAGAACTTCTTGTTGATGCATGCAATGGGCCCGAACGTAGCCGGTGTACTTGGTAGTGCGGTTGCGGCGGGTATTCTATTAGCTCTCGTGGGCTAGTGGATTTGCTGGGTCATGTATCGTTACGTTAATTGGTCGTCAATTTACGAATGAGCGGTTAACTTCGCCTTATTAAATGGTTTATAGTCAAAGGGATGCTTTCGCATCCCTTTCTTTTTATTAATTAGGGTGCTTGCTCACTAGGGCTTTTATCAATCAAGGAAATGTGGAAATGGAAAATAAACAGATTGCGATTACTCAATTCGGCGGCGTCGAAAACCTAAGTATTCAAACCAGTGCGATCCCTGAGCCTAAGGCTGGAGAAGTGGTGGTTAAAGTTTCCTTTTCAGGCATTAATCCGATTGATGTCAAAACCCGAGCGGGCCTTGGTTGGGCGGCAGCACAAAACAAAGATAACCTGCCTTGGGTACCTGGCTACGATATTTCAGGGCAAATTGTCACGCTAGGCGAACAGGCTGAACGCTTTACTGTTGGTGATAACGTGGCTGGCTTTATTGGTTTTCCACTGCAAGGTGGCGGTTACAGCCAATATGTGTGTGTTCCAGAAGCTGCATTAAGTATGGTTCCTGATTCTGTCACTCTAGAAGCGGCAGCTGCATTACCACTCGCGAGTCAAACAGCGGCACAAGCGCTCAACAAAGCCGAAGTGAAAGAAGGCGACCGCGTGCTTATCTTGGCGGGCGCGGGCGGCGTTGGTCACCTTGCGGTTCAAATTGCAGTGGCAGCAAAAGCAGAGGTTTACACAACCTGCAGCGAAGCCAACCTTGATTACCTTGCGACGCTAGGTGCTCACGCGATTAACTATAAGTTTGCACCAGCATCAGAAAGAGTATCTGATGTCGATGTGTTGATTGACTTGGTCGGCGGCGATACCGCGCTTGATGCATTGAAGTGCCTAAAAGATGACGCGCGAGTCGTGACTGTGCCGACTCTATCTGCAGAACTTATCTGCGAAAAAGCCACACTATTAGGTTTTACTGCATCAGGCATGCTGGTTGAACCAAGCCCTGAGCAAATGGACACTATGCTTTACATGGTCAGTGTCGGATTACTCAAAACAGAAATTCAAGGTATCTACCAATTAGACGAGGCGCAGTCGGCGCACCTGCAGGTTGAAACCGGACACACCAGAGGCAAGGTGCTACTTAAAATGCAAGAAAGTTGATAGGCAGTGTTAGAATTTTTTAACTCCCTTTTTGAAAATATCGCGCTGTGGTTCTCGGACTCGGCGCTGTGGGTACTCTTCATTAGTGGCTTCTTGAGTGCCACGTTACTCCCCGGTGGTTCAGAAGCTAGCCTTGTGGCTGCATTGAGCTTAGATCAGTTTTCAACCTCATCGATCATTCTAGTGGCGACATTAGGCAATACCTTAGGCGGCCTGACTAACTATTGGATTGGTTTGTGGTTGCCTAATCGAACTCAATCTGAAAAGCATGGTCATAAGGCTATGGCTTGGCTGAGTCGCTATGGCTACTGGACACTGTTATTTAGTTGGTTACCGATCATTGGTGACCCTTTGTGTCTCGCTGCGGGTTGGCTAAGAATGAAATTCATCCCTAGCGTTATTTTGATAGCGATTGGCAAAGCCGCTCGCTATAGCTTACTTGCTGCTATCTACTTCGGTTTTTTCTAAGGAGAACCTATGAAAAAGGTTTTACTTGGTACATTTTCTCTTATCGCCATTGCTGGCTGTTCTTACAATGTACCTAGCTCAACGCCCTTCTTTTCCTCGTTACCTGAAGGTGTCACTCTGTTAGAAGAGGTTAAGCCCTCTAAAGATAAAGTAGTGATTCCTTACACCAAGTATCAGCTTGAAAACGGTCTGACAGTTATTCTTTCCCCTGATGATTCCGATCCGTTGGTGCATGTTGATGTAACTTATCACGTCGGTTCAGCACGTGAAGAGATAGGCAAGTCGGGATTTGCTCACTTCTTTGAGCACATGATGTTCCAGGGTTCAGAGAACGTTGGTGACCAACAGCACTTTAAGATCATTACCGAAGCGGGTGGCTCGTTAAACGGCACGACCAACCGTGACCGCACCAACTATTTTGAAACTGTTCCTTCTAACCAACTTGAGAAAATGTTGTGGTTAGAATCAGACCGAATGGGCTTCTTGTTGGATGCTGTTTCTCAGAAGAAATTTGAGGTTCAAAGAGGCACGGTCAAGAACGAGCGAGCGCAGAGCTACGAAAATCGTCCTTACGGCTTGATGTGGGAACGCATGGGCGAAGCGCTTTACCCTGAAGGTCACCCTTACTCTTGGCAACCAATCGGCTATGTTGAAGATCTTGACCGTGTTGACGTGAATGATCTTAAAGCGTTCTTCCTGCGTTGGTACGGCCCAAACAATGCCGTGTTAACGATTGGTGGTGATATCGACGTTGATGACACGCTAGAATGGGTTAACAAGTACTTTGGTTCAATTCCTCAAGGCCCTGAAGTGAAGGCGGCAGAGAAGCAACCTGCTGTTCTAACAGAAGATAAATACATCACCTTAGAAGACAATATTCGTCAGCCGATGGTGCTGGTGGGGTGGCCAACAACGTATCGCGGTGAAGAGACGCAAGCTTCACTGAATGCATTGTCTAACGTGTTAGGTTCAGGTACCAACAGTTACCTATATCAAAACCTCGTAAAAACGCAGAAGGCCGTCAGCGCTGGCTCTTTCCATGATTGTGCTGAGTTGGCGTGTACCATGTACGTGTATGCAATGGGCAACTCAGGTGAAAAAGGCGATTTGACGGTTCTCAATAAAGAGCTGATGGATACCCTGGAGCAATTCTCGAAAGAGGGCGTTGAGCAAGAGCGTTTAGACCAGATCACTGGCATGGCCGAAGCGAATGCTGTTTTTGCATTGCAAAGCGTTAAAGGTAAGGTGTCGCAACTCGCGTCGAACCAAACCTTCTATGGTCAGCCTGATCGCATTGAATCACAACTCGATCAAATCCGAGCGGTGACGCCTGAGAGCGTGAGCAAGGCATACCAAGATTTCATCGAAGGTAAGCACAAGGTTACCTTGAGTGTGGTTCCTAAGAAAAAGCTCGATTTGGCGGTTCGTGAAGCGACCTTTACCACGCCACCACGTACGTTGCCGGAATACAGCAAGGTGACGGAAGATCAACTGGATTTCAGAAAGGCACCGGATACCTTTGATCGCAGTGTGATGCCAGAAGTGAACTTTGGTGTTGAGGCGACCATGCCTGAGTTGTACCGCATGCACTTTGCAAATGGCACTGACTTAATTGGTACCGTGACCAGTGAAACGCCGACAGTACAGCTGCAAATTCAATTGCCTGCAGGCGAACGCTATGTTCGCAAAGGGCAAGAAGGCCTAGCGAACCTAACGGCTTCGATGATGGAAGAAGGCTCAACTAAACGAACCGTTGAAGAGTTACAAGCGACCTTAGATAAACTTGGTAGCAGCGTGAGCATTAGTGCGGGCAGCTACACCACAGATATTTCAGTCTCGACGCTAGAGAAAAACTTGCCTCAAACCTTAGCGATTGTGCAAGAGATTCTATTCGATCCTAAGTTCGATGAGCAAGATTTTGAGCGCGTTAAGAAACAGATGCTAGAAGGCGTTGTGTATCAGCATCAGCAGCCAAGTTGGATGGCTTCTCAAGCAACCCGTGAAGTGCTGTTTGGTGACACTGTTTTTGCTCGTGCAAGTGATGGTACTAAGGAATCTCTATCGAAATTGACCTTAGACGATGTGAAAAAATTCTATGCGCAACATTACACACCAGAAGGTGCCAATATTGTTGTTGTGGGAGACATCTCGAAGAAAGAGGTAGGGAAACAGCTACAATTCTTTGAAGAGTGGCAAGGCGATGCGGCACCATTAACGCGTCCACAGATCGTCAAAGAGCTTTCTGGTCAGCACCTGTACTTAGTCGATAAACCGGGTGCGCCGCAAAGCATTGTTCGCTTGGTTCGTAAAGGCCTGCCGTTTGATGCAACGGGTGAATTGTATTTGAGCCAGTTAGCTAACTTTAACTTAGCGGGCAACTTCAATAGCCGTATCAACCAGAACCTACGTGAAGACAAAGCCTACACTTACGGTGCAAGCGGTTACTTCGCAAGTACTCGTGAAACTGGCGCAGTGGTATTTAGCGCGCAGGTAAGGGCGAATGCGACGGTTCCATCGATTCAAGAGTTTATTAATGAGCTGAATGAGTTTAGCCAAAGTGGATTAACTGACGAAGAGGTGAAATTTATGCGCCTTGCCGTCGGTCAACAAGATGCACTTAAATACGAAACGCCAAGTCAAAAGGCGGGGTTGTTGAGTAATATTGTTGCATTGAGCCTTGATGAAGATTACCTACAACAGCGTAATCAGATAGTTGAAACGGTTTCAAAAGAGACCTTAAACGAGCTATCTAAGAAATGGTTTGACCCGAATGATTATCAAATAATCGTTGTTGGTGACGCGACTTCGCTTCGCCCGCAATTAGAAAAGTTAGATATTCCAATAGAAGAGCTTGAAATCATTCGTTAGAGTACACATTAAAGGGGGAGGGAAGAGACTCTACTTTTCTCCTCCAACCTAATTTATGATAGTTCTAATCAGAACAATATAAGATAAGTGAACTGAATTTTGACTGATTTTGCTGCGCGACTAAAGCAAGTTGCAACCAACCCTAAGACCTTCTCTCAATTTGGTCGTGGTGTTGAAAGGGAAACATTACGCTACACGGAAGATGGGCACCTTGCTACTGGGCCGCACCCTGAGGCTTTGGGATCTGCGTTGATGAACGAATGGGTAACGACCGATTTCTCTGAGTCGCTACTGGAATTTATCACGCCTGTTTCTAACGACGTTCCGACGCTTTTGAATCAGTTGTCTGATATCCACCACTTCACGCAAACCAAGTTAGACGGCGAAAAACTATGGCCGCTTTCTATGCCTTGTTACGTTGGCAGTGAAGGTTACATTCAGCTAGCGCAATACGGCACCTCGAATAACGGTAAGATGAAGACCCTATATCGTGAAGGCCTAAAACGTCGTTACGGTAGCCTGATGCAGATTATCTCTGGTGTTCACTTCAACTTCTCTTTCCCAGAAAGCTTTTGGGATAGCCTGTTTGGAGAGCAAACTGAAGAAGCGCGTTGTGAATCTAAGTCAGATGCTTACTTCGGTTTGATTCGTAACTACTACCGCTTTGGTTGGTTAATCCCATACTTCTTCGGTGCTTCACCTGCGCTATGTTCTTCTTTCATAAAAGGAAGAGAGACAAGCCTGCCTTTTGAAAAGATTGGCGAGACACTGTATCTGCCAAAAGCAACGGCACTGCGCCTGAGCGACCTTGGCTACACGAACAGTGCGCAAAGTGTGTTGAAGATTGGTTTCAACAGCCTAGACCAATACCTTGAAGGTTTGAATCAAGCGATTCGCACACCATCAGAAGAATTTGCCGAGATTGGCACTAAGGTTGATGGTGAATACCGTCAGTTGAATAGCAACGTACTGCAAATTGAAAATGAGCTTTACGCTCCAATCCGCCCTAAGCGTGTGGCGAAGAGTGGTGAGAAACCATCTGAAGCATTGGCTCGCGGAGGTGTTGAGTACATCGAGGTTCGTTCTTTAGATGTAAACCCATTCAGCTCAATTGGTATCAATGAGCAGCAGGTTCGCTTCCTAGACTTATTCCTAACGTGGAGTGTGCTAACGGACTCTGCTGAGATGGATAACTGCGAGCTTGAATGCTGGCGCGATAACTGGAACAAGGTGATCCTACAAGGTCGTCAGGTTGGTCTAGAGCTGCAAATCGGTTGTCATGGTGAGCGATTGTCTCTGCAAGATTGGGCGAAGCGTGTCTTCAAAGATCTGCGCTCTATTGCCGAGATGATGGACGCTGAACAAGGTGGTCGTGCATACCAAGAAACATGCGATACGCTTGAGGCTTGGATTGATAACCCTGAGCTAACTATTTCTGGCCAGTTGCTAGAAGAGACCAAAAAATTGGGCGGCTTAGGTAAAGTGGGTTGCGCGTTAGGTAAAACGTACGCTCAGCAACACAAAGCGCACCAATACAAAGTATATTCAGCTGAGTTGATGGAAGCAGAAGTTCAACGTTCTGTGATTGCTCAGCAACAAAGTGAAGAAGCAAGCACTCAAGATTTTGATAGCTTCTTAGCGGATTATTTTTCGTATTTAAAAGCATAGCGAGACTTTGGTGGAAAGGAAGCAAGCCTTATTAGGTCAGCCTACTCGAGTGAGTAGTAAATGGTTACCTGTAGTGACTGTTGGTGTTGTCTCTAGCCTGTTGGTTGGATGTGCAACGCCACCGCCAAAGCAGCAAGATAATTTGTGTAGCATCTTTCGAGAGCACCCTTCATGGTATGAAGATGCCTTGGATATGCAAGAAGAATGGGGAACGCCGATTAACGTTGCGATGGCTTTTGTGAAACAAGAGAGTAGCTATCGTCATGATGCGCGCCCACCTAAAGATTACATTCTTGGCTTTATACCGTGGGGGCGTGTAAGCAGTGCCTACGGTTATGCACAAGCTCAAGATCCTGCTTGGGAAGACTTCCAAAAGGCGACCAATAACGGTGGTTCAAGAACCAACTTTGATGATGCATTGATGTTCATCGGTTGGTATACCAGCGAGACGCGTCGTCAATTGGGCATCTCACTATGGGACCCATATAACCAATACCTGGCTTATCATGAAGGCCGTGGTGGTTATAAGCGCAAGTCATACAACAGCAAGCCATCGCTAATTAAGGTGGCGCGCAAAGTCGAACAGCAAGCAAAAGATTATGGATGGCAGCTGAAACAGTGCCGCAAAGAACTAGAAGACAATCGAAGCTGGTTTTTCTAAAGCCAGCCGTCATGGAGAAGAGCAATGCCTTTATTAGATAGTTTCACTGTTGATCACACACGCATGAACGCACCTGCCGTTCGTGTTGCTAAAACAATGCAAACCCCAAAAGGGGATACCATCACTGTGTTTGACCTGCGTTTTACTGCGCCAAACAAAGACATCCTATCTGAGAAAGGTATCCATACTCTAGAGCACCTATATGCTGGTTTCATGCGTAATCAATTGAACGGTTCAGATGTAGAGATCATCGATATCTCACCGATGGGCTGTCGCACTGGTTTCTACATGAGCCTGATTGGTACGCCTACAGAACAACAAGTGGCTGACGGTTGGTTGGCAGCGATGCAAGACGTACTGAAAGTTGAGAACCAGAATAAGATCCCTGAGCTGAACGAATACCAATGTGGTACCGCGGCAATGCACTCTTTGGATGAAGCGAAAGAGATCGCGAATGCGATCATCGCTGCAGGCATCTCTGTAAACAAGAATGATGAACTGGCACTGCCAGAGTCTATGCTGCAAGAGCTTAAGATCGACTAGTCATTGATAGCTACCCTAGATAGGGCGAGTTAGATACTAAAAGGCCCGGTTCAATGAACCGGGCCTTTTTCGTCAACGTATTTTAGGGCGAGACAGAGATTCAGTGATAACTCAGTTAGCCGTTCACGATCTGTGGGAACACGCGAACCAGTTTGATGCGGTTCTCTTCAAGCTCAACAATTTCCATTGGGTGGCTGGCTACCTGAACACTGAGGTGACTCTCTGGAATATCTTCAAGGTGTTCCAGTATCAAACCATTCAGCGTTCTTGGGCCATCGGTAGGCAGTGCCCACTGTAAGCCTTTGTTGATATCTCGGATATTGGCACTGCCTTCAATCAAGAAGCTGCCATCGCTTTGCGGAGTAATCTCTTCAGATAAGCTTGGGGTGATTGAGGTGGTAAACTCACCTACGATCTCTTCTAGAATATCTTCTAATGTAACCAAACCATTGATGTCGCCATACTCATCAACAATCAAACCGATGCGCTGCTTATTGCGTTGAAACTTAAGCAGTTGAATATTGAGTGGTGTCGCTTCAGGAATAAAGTAGATCTCATCCGCGGCACGCAACAGGGTTTCTTTATTGAATTCGTTCTTTTCAAGCATCAGACGGTAAGCTTCACGCAGCCTAAGCATACCAACCACTTCATCTATCTGGTCACGGTAGAGAACCACACGACCATGAGGAGAGTGGGTCAGTTGGCGAACAATCGATTTCCAGTCGTCATTGATGTCGATACCAGTTATCTCATTACGCGGCACCATGATGTCGTTCACGGTGACGTGCTCTAAATCCAGAATAGACACCAACATATCTTGGTGACGTTGAGGGATTAAGCTACCGGCTTCATTTACCACGGTTCTAAGTTCTTCTGAACTCAAGTGGTCGGTTGCATCATGGCTGGCTTTAACGCCTAAGATACGAATGAAGCCGTTGGTAATGAAGTTCACTAAGATCACCAATGGTGACAGCACCTTCATCAGTATCATCAAAAGGATACTGCTCGCGTAAGAGACACGTTCAGGAAATAGAGAAGCGATGGTTTTTGGTGTTACCTCGGCGAATACGAGGATCACGAGAGTTAGGGTACCGGTAGCGATAGCCACACCGATATCCCCGTAGATGCGCATACCAAGAATAGTAGCGATCGCAGATGCAAGAATGTTGACGAGATTGTTGCCGATGAGAATGAGGCCAATCAATCTGTCTGGGCGGTTCAGAAGTTTTTCTACGCGTTTGGCACCTTTATGACCCGTATTGGCCAAGTGCTTTAAACGGTAGCGGTTCAAGGACATCATGCCCGTTTCGGAACCAGAGAAATAACCAGAAATTACAATGAGACACGCGAGTAGCGCAAATAAGATACCCGTTGATATGTCGTCCAAAACTATTCTTTTCCTATTTGTGTATCTTGATTAATTTATGACCGAACATGGTCGAGATGTCAATTGAATCTAACGGACTCAATATTTTAAAGGCAAGGTGTGAGACCTTGCCTTTATTTTACAGACTAGTTCAGGATGATTTCCTGAACGAAGCGGCTACCGAAGTAGGCTAATGTGAGCATGCTGGCGCCCGCAAGTGCGAACCAAGTGACTTTCTGTCCACGCCACCCTTTTTGGTAGTGACCCCATAAAAGGATGGAGTAGATAACCCAAGCGATAAAAGACAACACCGCTTTGTGCGCCTTTCCTTGAGCAAACATATCTTGTACGAAGATAAGGCCAGTCAGCAAAGTACCCGTTAATAAACCATTACCAATCAGAATGATCTTGAAAAGCTGTCTCTCTACCATCATTAAAGGAGGTAGGTTAGGGTTAATCACTAAGGCTTTTTTCTTTTTAAGCTTGTGATCAAGCCACGCGAGTTGCAAGGCGTATAACGCACCGATAGTCAGCGTCGCGTATGAGAACAAGGCCAAAGAGATGTGTACGAGCAGTTTCGGGTCATTCTCTAGATGTTTGATGAAGGTACTTGGAAGAAACGTTGCTGCCATGAGGTTAAGCGCTGCGAAACTATAAACAACAGGCAAGATGAACCACAAGCGGGTTTTGAGCATTGCACCGCTCATTACCACAGATATGATTAAACTGATTAATGAAGCAACGTTCAAGATACTGAGGTTTTGGCCACTGGCATTAAAAATCAAATCGCCAAGCAACCAAGCATGGAAAGCTAGAGCAAGTAATGCGCTGATAAACACCGTTTTTACACGGATTCCTGTTTGGTGCACGAGACCTGGAATGATCGTGGAAATCGCCATTGTATAAAGAAAGGCTGCTGCGATCGCAATAAGACTGTCCATGGTATCCATTTTAATGATTACTAATTGGCGAATTATACCTCGCATCGCTCTTTGGGGCTATGGCGAACCTCATTCAATTCCAAGTGAATAATGTCTCACATCACAAGCACGGATGATTAACGCTCTACAACGGGTATGACTCTAATCCGCGCTAATGTATACTCACAGTAATAGTCGCAGTTTTGAGCGAAGAGAAAACTATGTTTGATAATTTAACGGATCGTCTATCCAAAACGCTGAAGAACATCAGCGGTAAAGGTCGTCTGACCGAAGACAATATTAAAGAGACGCTGCGTGAAGTACGTATGGCGCTACTTGAAGCCGACGTTGCACTGCCCGTTGTCCGCGATTTTGTTAAGCGCGTAAAAGAAGGCGCTGTGGGTGTTGAGGTTTCTAAATCTCTAACGCCTGGTCAAGAATTCATTAAGATCGTTCAAGCTGAACTTGAAGCGGTGATGGGTGAGTCTAACGAGGCTCTTAACCTAGCAGCGCAGCCGCCAGCCGTTATCTTAATGGCGGGTCTACAAGGTGCGGGTAAAACCACATCGGTAGGTAAGCTATCTAAGCTTCTAACTGAGCGTGACAAGAAGAAAGTCTTGGTTGTGTCTGCCGACGTTTACCGTCCAGCGGCAATCAAACAGCTTGAAACGTTAGCAAGCGATGTTGGCGTAGACTTCTTCCCATCTTCAGCTGATCAAAAACCTCTTGATATTGCAAACGCTGCAATCGACCACGCGAAGAAGAAATTCTACGACGTGCTACTTGTCGATACTGCGGGTCGTTTGGCTATCGATGAAGAGATGATGGGCGAGATCAAAGAGCTTCATACTGCAATTAAACCAGTCGAGACACTGTTCGTTGTTGATGCAATGACAGGTCAAGATGCTGCGAACACTGCAAAAGCCTTTGGTGATGCGCTACCACTAACCGGTGTTATCTTGACGAAAGTTGATGGTGATGCGCGTGGTGGTGCTGCTCTGTCTGTTCGTCATATCACAGGCAAGCCGATTAAATTCTTGGGTGTTGGTGAAAAGACTGACGCACTAGAACCGTTCCACCCAGATCGTGTTGCTTCTCGTATCTTAGGTATGGGCGACGTACTGTCTCTTATTGAAGACCTACAGAAAAACGTTGATACCGAGAAAGCAGAGAAACTGGCTAAGAAGTTCAAAGAGAAGAAAGGCTTTGACCTTGAAGACTTCCGTGAACAACTAGGTCAGATGCAAAACATGGGCGGCATGATGGGCATGATGGATAAGCTTCCAGGCATGTCTCAGCTACCAGATAACGTTAAAGATAAAGTTGATGACAAGATGTTCAAGCAGATGGAAGCGATCATCAACTCTATGACCATGAAAGAGCGTCAACGCCCTGACTTAATCAAAGGCTCACGCAAAAAGCGTATTGCCGCTGGTTCTGGTACACAGGTACAAGATGTAAACCGTATGCTTAAGCAGTTCACCCAAATGCAGAAGATGATGAAGAAGATGCAGAAAGGTGGCATGAAAGGCATGATGCGCAACATGCAAGGCATGATGGGCGGCGGTGGAGGTATGGGCGGAATGGGTGGTGGCTTTAACCCGTTTGGTCGATAATCTACAAATGTAAGCTTTAGCTACGTTACTTTTCATAGTGTTAGCCGTGTCACAGAAAGTGTACGGCAGCTATGTTGGTGAAAAAATAGCTAAAGCCCTTGCATTGCACCGGAATAAGAGTAAAATTCCGGGGCTTTAATTTGGCACGAGACCCCAAGCTATTTACTTATACTTGGGGTTAATTATTTTATTAAGAAAGCAAAGAGGACGACATGGTAACCATTCGTTTGGCACGTCACGGTGCAAAGAAGCGCCCATTTTATCAAATCGTAGTTGCGGATAGCCGTAACGCTGCAACTGGCCGTTTCATCGAGAAAGTAGGTTTCTTTAACCCTACTGCTCAAGGTCAAGAAGAAGGTCTACGTCTAGACCTAGATCGTGTTAACCACTGGGTTGGTCAAGGCGCATCTCTATCTGATCGTGTAGCTAAGCTAGTTAAAGACGCTCAAAAAGCGGCTTAATTCTTTTTTAAAGAGAAATAGCTTATGTCGATGAAGGGTAAAGAAACTATGAGCGAGCAAAACAATAGAATTGTCATGGGTAAACTTGGGTCTACCTATGGTATTCGTGGCTGGCTTAAAGTGTTCTCCTACACAGACAATGCTGAAAGCATATTTGATTACAGCCCTTGGTATTTAAACCTAAAGGGTAAGTGGGTTGAGTACAAAGTTGAGAGCTGGAAACGTCATGGCCAAGGTTATGTATGTAAGCTAGCGGGATTAGATGTTCGTGAAGACGCGCAACTGATGACTAACTTTGAAATTGCTATTGACCCTGCTTCGTTACCTGAATTGTCAGAAGATGAATTCTACTGGCGCGAATTGTTCGGTATGCAAGTTTTTACCACTAAAGGTTACGACCTTGGTGAGGTCACTGACCTATTAGAAACTGGCTCGAACGATGTTCTAGTAATCAAAGCAAATCTTAAAGATGCTTTTGGCCAAAAGGAACGGTTAGTACCGTACCTTGAAGAGCAAGTGATCAAGAAAGTTGATCGCGAAGCTCGCCGGATCGAAGTTGACTGGGATCCTGGATTCTAACTCCAAATTACAGAGCGAGAGAACACATGTGGGTTGGCATTATTAGCCTTTTTCCTGAAATGTTCCGTTCTGTTACTGATTTTGGAGTAACAGGTCAAGCGGTTAAAAAAGGTCTTTTATCTATTGAGACATGGAATCCTCGTGATTTCACTCATGATAAACATCGCACTGTTGATGACAGACCTTACGGTGGTGGTCCTGGCATGTTAATGATGGTTCAGCCTTTGCGCGACGCTATCACAACGGCCAAGCAAGCAGCACCGGGAAAGACGAAAGTTATCTATCTTTCACCTCAAGGTCGTAAACTCGACCAGAAAGGTGTTGAAGAGCTGGCAACAAACGAGAATTTACTTCTTATTTGTGGTCGCTACGAAGGGGTAGATGAGCGCATCATTCAATCTGAAGTTGACGAAGAATGGTCGATTGGAGATTTTGTGATGACGGGTGGCGAACTGCCAGCCATGACGCTGATTGATTCAGTATCTCGGTTTGTTCCGGGTGTACTTGGAGATTTCGCTTCAGCAGAAGAAGATTCTTTTGCAAATGGTTTGCTAGATTGTCCCCATTATACGCGCCCTGAGGTGCTAGACGATAAAGATGTACCATCGGTACTCAAGTCTGGAAACCATAAGGACATTCGTCGCTGGCGATTAAAACAATCGTTGGGCCGAACTTGGCTAAGAAGACCAGAACTCCTGGAAAACCTAGCTCTGACTGACGAACAGGAACAATTACTGGCTGAATTCATTAAAGAGCAACGCTCTTAACGAAAAGCAAGCAGTAACCTATTAAATTTAGTATCAGTTTATTCTAGGAATTTATACAAATGAGCAACATCATCAAGGCTCTTGAAGAAGAGCAACTAAAATCAGACCTTCCTAAATTCGCACCAGGTGACACTGTTGTAGTTCAGGTTAAGGTAAAAGAAGGTGACCGTGAGCGTCTACAGGCTTTCGAAGGCGTTGTAATCGCTATTCGTAACCGTGGTCTACACTCTGCATTCACAGTTCGTAAGATCTCGAACGGTGAAGGCGTAGAGCGTGCGTTCCAAACTCACTCTCCAATGGTTGATAGCATCGAAGTTAAACGCCGTGGTGCAGTACGTCGTGCCAAGTTGTACTACCTACGTGAGCGTTCTGGTAAGTCAGCTCGTATTAAAGAGAAGCTTACTAAGAAGTAATTCTTTTTGCATTCTATCGATAAAAGCGGAGCCATTTGGCTCCGCTTTTTTGTGTCTGTTATTTGGAGTTTCGCAGGTAAGAGATCCCCAATTAGCTCATTCCTCGCTCTGGAGGATGACGGAACAAACCGAAACTCATATTTAACCGTCATTCCCTAGACTGACGAAGGAAGGAGTAGGGAATCTCTACTAACGCCGTGTTATAGGCAATAAAAAAGGATTGACGTTAAACGCCAACCCTTCAAAATCTACTCGCTACTCGCTACTCGCTACTCGCTACTCGCTACTCGCTACTCGCTACTCGCTACTCGCTACT
>NZ_JBGOOD010000053.1:0-15667 GCF_041439475.1 Vibrio sp. 1S139 | reverse complement strand
GCTTAGTACGGATCTTCCGACCAACCATCGCTATCTGACATATCTGGTGCGCCAGCGATGCTGTTCTCTTCGTCTGCCCATTCACCGAAATCAATCATCTGACATTGCTTGCTGCAAAACGGGCGGTGCGGGCTTTGTTCGCCCCATTCAACGTCAGCATTACATTGAGGGCATTTAACGATGGTGATTTTCTTCGACATAGTGATTCTTAATTTGAAGGTGTAGTAATACCAATCGTAGTAAATAACTGGTCATCCTAGCTTGTTAAAACGCTCGATAACTTCGTTAGAAATTTTGATTGTAGAATAACTACTTATCGAAAATTTCTGTCTTGTTCTCAAGCCTTTTTCCTACGCTATTTATGAACACTTACTTACTGTGATTGGCATAAGAGTTCGTTTAGGCTCGAGTGAGGACTCAAGCCAAACTATAAAAGGAAATTAATTAGGTGCAGATTGCCAATTCAAATTCAATGTCTTGAGTACAGGCTTGCCCTGTTTCAAAGCTCATGAACTTAACAGCAAAGCGGTTCTTGTGACCTGAGATCATCGGGTAGGCACCGTATTGCATTGGAATAGATAGACGAAGGATATTCGCTTCATCGGCATCGCTCTGGAAGAAGCCAGCGCGAGCGATTTGCTCTTTAAAGTGACCAGTCTCTCTGGTGAGCTTCAACCACAGTGTTAGCGCTTCATACAGAGGTTGTAAGCTATCCATCCACGCTTTAGCATCTCTCATTCTCTTATCGAGAGGAAGGTGCAGCCAATAATGCAGTGCCGGTAAATCAAAGCAGCATGAGCCACCTGGAAGATTAAAGCGTTGGCGAATGGCACTCAGGAAGCGGTCTTCCTTAAGTGACTGGCCAAAACGCTCTGCCTGCATCAGATCACGATAGATGTTACCAATGTCATTAAGCAGTGATGTCAGCATCTCTTGATCGACACCTTCAACATCCAACCAACTTTTGTAGGTTACACGTTGCTTCTCAATATCTTTTGCCAGTTCGCTCTTGAGTTGGATCTGTTCGAAGATTTCAATCAGATCAAAGATGGAACGGAAAAAGAGTTGATACTGTTGAGCATCGGAAAATGTAGAAGACAAGTGTAGCTGCCTCAAGAGTGATTCGACTCTTAAGTAGATGCGTGTTTTCTCATTTAGAGGATGTTCAAATTTATGGGTGATCATCGAGCAAACCTTCATTCAACATTGTTCTATTCTGACCCATCTACAGCACTGATTGCCAGATACTTTTGATGTAAATCTGTGATTTGAGGCAAAAGTTCTTGGTTTTTAGTATGGTTTTTAATCACGTCATCTGCAACTGCTAAGCGTTGTTCTCTTGAAGCCTGTGATTTTAAAATTGATGCAACTTGTTCCCTAGAAACATTGTCACGACTCATCGTACGTTCTATTTGAACTTCTGCTGGCACATCAACAATTAATACGCGATCGGCCATGCCTTGCATTTGGTTTTCCACCAATAGCGGTGCAACTAATAAACCATACGGGGATGTGATTTTAGACAGGTCACTGTCAATTTTGTCACGGATCATGGGATGAAGAAGATCATTGAGCCACTGCTTTTCTTTAGGATCTGAGAAGATCAGCTCACGCAGCCTACTTCGGTTGAGTGTTCCATCGTCAAGCAAGATAGACTCACCAAAGTGTTCTGTAATCTGTTTTAAGCCGACACTGCCCAGCGCAACCACTTCACGTGCCACGATATCAGCATCAACAATATCTATATTAAAATGCTCATTGAACAGGTTAGCGACGGTGGTTTTGCCACTGGCGATACCACCGCTTAATCCGATAATGATTGCCATGGTTAAATTCCTAGTACAGAAGTGAAATACCAACCCATGATGTCGTTACCCCACATCAAGCTTACCCAACCTGCAATCGCAAGGTAGGGGCCAAATGGAAAAGCTTTATCTATGCCTTGCTGTTTCAAGCGAAGTTGAATCAAACCAAACACAAGGCCAACCAGCGAAGATAAAAGGATGATCATCGGTAGGTGCTGCCAACCAAGCCATGCGCCAAGCGCAGCCAGGAGTTTGAAGTCACCGTAACCCATGCCTTCTTTGCCTGTCAGTAGTTTGAACAACCAATAAACAGACCACAGAGCCAGGTAGCCAGCCATTGCGCCAACCACAGAATCTTGCAGCGATACTGGGCTGATATTAAACAATGCTAAAGCGATACCGGACCATACTAAAGGCAAGGTGATTTGATCGGGTAACAGCATGGTATCGAGATCGATAAAGGTCGCGGTAATCAGTGCGAAGGTGAAAAAAATCAAAGCAATGGCGTAGTAACTGAAACCAAAGTGGCTAGCAACCATTGTGCAAAGTATTGCGGTAAGCAGTTCGACCAAAGGGTAGCGAGCACTGATTGGATTAGCACAGCTATGGCACTTACCCTTTAAGAACAACCAGCTTAAGACTGGGATATTGTCGACGATTCTTAATTGGGTTTTGCACTTCGGGCAGGTAGAGCGAGGAATGCTGAGGTTGAACTTTCCCTCTGGCGCTGGAATTTTATATTGAGAGAAATATTCCGAGCACTCTTGTTGCCATTCACGTTCCATCATAATTGGCAAACGGTGTATGACTACGTTGAGGAAGCTGCCGATAAGAAGGCTAAAAATGAAAGCTAATACGGGGAATAGCCAAGGATAGTAGTGAAATACTTCCATAGTGTCCTTTACCACTTAATCAAGGTGAGCAGAGATTGTTGCTCATGGGTGTTTAGTTGCTTTTAACTATCCTAACACACTCATAAGATTAAAGATCGGTAAGTACATCGCAACCACAAGCCCGCCAACAACTGTCCCTAAAAATACGATGATCAGTGGCTCTAGAATCTTGCCTAAATTGTCGACGGTGTTGTCGACTTCAAACTCGTAAATGGAGGCTACTTTATTGAGCATATCATCAAGGTTTCCTGACTCTTCACCGATCATCACCATCTGTAACACCATTTCAGGAAAGGCGTTGGTATTGCGCATTGCGATATACATTGGCATGCCAGCAGCCGTTTCTCGGTGAACCTCAATGATGGCCGATTCATAATGCAGGTTGCCTGCGGTTTTGGCTGTGGTTTTAAGGCTCATTAAAATCGGAATGCCAGAACTAAAGCTGGTTGATAAGGTTCGGCTGAATTTGGCAATAGAGGCTTTGGCTAATACGCCACCAAGAACAGGAAAGCGTAATCCTAGCCGACTAACAGACAGTTTGATCGAGTGGGAACGCTGACACAGTTGGTAAATAATCAGGACAACAAGCCCTATGCCTACGGCAGTATAAAAGCTGTAAGCCTGCATCCAATGGGAAAGGTAGAGTACTTGTTGAGTGAACCAAGGCAGGTCGGCGCCAAAGCCGGAAAACATCGACTCAAACTCTGGAATCACCATGGTCAGCATTAAGTAGGAAACGGTAAGGGCGACCGCTACAACCATTGCTGGGTAGATGAGAGCCTTTATAACCTTGGATTTTAGTTGCTCACTCTTTTCACGATAGGTCGCCAAGCGTTCAAATACTTGTGCAAGGTTACCGGAGAGCTCGCCTGTCGCGACCAAATCAGTGTATAGGTCATCAAAGTGACGACTTGCGGTTCGCATCGCTTTTGAGATTGGCGTTCCGGCTTCTACACCTTTGCAGATATGCGATAGAATCGATTTCATTTCAGCTTTGCGGTGATTGTCCGACACCAACTTGATGGCTTGTACGATAGGCACACCAGTGGCCAGCATGGTAGCAAGCTGCCGAGTCAAAATAGTGATGTCTTTGGCTTTTACTCTATGGGTTAAACGAGTGACGGCTGAAATACTTTTCTTTTTGATTTTCTTAATCTGAATATGCTGTTCTTTGAGCTTTTCTCGTACTTCCAATTCGGTGAGCGCTAACGTTTGCCCAGACACTTTCTTGCCTGAGCTGTTAATGCCTTTCCAGTGATAGCTTTTTAATTGTGATTGTTTGGACTTGCTACTCATTGGTGCTCCATTGGTTTATATGTACAGAACACGTTGCAGCTCTTGATAGCTGGTGGTGCCTTCAAGCAATTTATCTAGCCCCGACTCTTGCAGAGTTCTCATGCCTTCTCGGCGAGCCAAGTTTTCAATGGCCAACGCGTTCGGTTTGTCGATCAGGCTGCTTTTCAGTTGATCGCTAAACGGCATCACTTCATAGATACCCACTCGCCCCGAATAACCCTGGTTACACTCATTGCAACCTTTAGGACTCGCTTTGTAGATGGTTTGGCTGTTAGGAATGGAGTGACGCAGGAATATGTCCGGTGAATCGTCAGTTTCTTTGCAGTGGTTGCATAATCGTCTTGCCAGTCGTTGGGCGATAATCAAACTCAATGATGAAGCGAGGTTAAAGGGTTCTATACCCATATGTGCGAGTCGGGTGACGGTTTCTGCGGCGGAATTCGTGTGCAGTGTCGAAAGTACTAAGTGACCCGTTTGCGATGCTTTGATCGCGATTTCTGCCGTTTCCAAGTCGCGGATCTCTCCAACCATCACCACATCAGGGTCTTGTCGTAAAAATGATCGCAGAGCTTCCGCAAATCCAAAGCCGATCTTAGGCGTCACTTGTACCTGATTGATACCACATAGGTTAATTTCCACCGGATCTTCGGCTGTTGATATGTTGCGTTCAGTTGTGTTGAGCACTCGAAGGCCAGTATATAGGGAGACGGTTTTTCCGCTGCCGGTTGGGCCTGTCATTAAGATCATCCCTTGTGGGCGTTTCAGGGCATTGAGGTAGAGTGCTTTTTGATCTTCGCTGTAACCTAACTTATCGATATCTAGATTGGCCGCGCTGCTATCAAGCAGTCGAAGAACGATCTTTTCACCCCACAAGGTCGGCAAAGTTGATACACGCATATCTATCGCGAGTTCGTCGTTCAAGCGCAGTTTGATACGACCATCTTGAGGCAAACGACGTTCGGCGATATCAAGT
This sequence comes from Vibrio sp. 1S139, assembly GCF_041439475.1. Classification (NCBI taxonomy): domain Bacteria; kingdom Pseudomonadati; phylum Pseudomonadota; class Gammaproteobacteria; order Vibrionales; family Vibrionaceae; genus Vibrio; species Vibrio sp. 1S139. The sequence goes on along the minus strand of NZ_JBGOOD010000053.1, from coordinate 10,700 downwards.
TTGGCGAGAATCTTCAAGCGAGCCGATAGGCGACGACTTAAATGAGAGGCGGGCTGTTGAATTTCGACAAGGATGCCATCGCAACGTAGACGTACGCGGTAGTTTTCTTCGTAAGGTTCAAAGTGGATATCTGATGCACCTTTACGCACAGCATCAACTAATATTTGATTAATAAAACGGCTGACAGGGGAGTCGTCTTGGCTGAGGTCTTCAATTGAAGTCATCTCATCGTCAGAGACTTCAACCAGGTTGGCGAGTTCATCCTGGGTGATCTCTTTACGTTTCGAATCTTGCCCAGAAATAGAACGACCGTACAGCTTTCGTATTGCGCCTTCTAATTCAGAGTAATTAGCGACAACCAATTCAATCTGTAATCCTGTCGCGAATCGAAAGTCGTCTTCAGCTTGTAAGTCGGTTGGGTCGGCTGAGGCAAGTGTGAGAGTTGAGCTAGAAACTGAAATCGGGATAGCACTATACTTGGTTATCAGTTCACGAAGCCCTAATTGGTCGCATAAGGTTTCGTAGTCTGTATTGGCTAATTGTACTAATGGTAAACCGAAGATGGCCTGAATGTTATGTGCGAGACTCTCGCTAGTGAAAAAATCCAGAACGAGTAAAGCTTCAGGCGTAGAAATCCGCGAAGCTTGTACATGTTCCGCCACGGCTTGTTCCTGAGTCAGGCTAATTAGATTAGCCTGACGCAGAACGGTTGGAAGGTTGGTTAGCACTTATGAGCAACCATTTATTGTGATAGTCGATTCGGAGTTTTCACAAGTCCAAGTACCATTAGCATCTCGTTGAAGTGTTATAGAAGCACCGCTAGCAACGCCTTCGTTGATTGTGGCAATAATAGAGCCAGATGTTGACCCTGATGCAGCACTTACATCTAGACTACCGATACTAAAACTATCCGAAATTGCTGATGGGAAAGAACCATTAAATGCAATTTCATCCTCGATTATTGTTTTAAAAGCAGAAGATGTTGCTAGTGCTGCCCCTAGAGCTCCTTTTTTTACATAGTCTTGATATGCAGGTACCGCAATTGCAGACAATACTCCAATCACGGCCACCACAATCATCAATTCAATCAGCGTAAAGCCTTTCTGGTTCGTTCTTTTGTTCTTGTTATTCATTGTCTAATTCCATTCTTTAGTTTGTTTCAGTGCAGGCACTGGTTGATGGAAAGAATAGAAGTTGAGATGGGGTAGTGGAATGGTGTTCAGGTGTGGTCGCGAGTGGTTTGGTATTTATTGGTGTAGTGTTTCATATAGTAGGCAAAATTATGCGATCAGCTTAAATAACTGCTTGAAATACTGATAATTCAGGCAATAAAAAAGGCACCGTTACAAACAGTGCCTTTATAGAAATTATTTATTATTCAGTCAATTACGCTTTGAATCTCATTGATAGATCCATTGCTTTTAGGTGCTTAGTTAGTGCGCCTACAGAGATGTAATCAACGCCTGTTTCAGCGAACTCTGCAATTGTATCTAGCGTCACGTTGCCAGAGTTTTCTAGTGCTGCACGTCCTGCGTTGATTTTCACAGCTTCACGCATCATGTCTGTGGTGAAGTTGTCTAGCATGATGATGTCTGCGCCAGCGCTGATCGCTTGCTCTAGCTCTTCTAGGCTTTCGGTTTCAACTTCTACTGGTTTACCTGGGTTCAGCTCTTTTGCAGTAGAGATAGCCTTCTCAATGCCACCACAAGCGATGATGTGGTTTTCTTTGATTAGGTAAGCATCGAACACACCAATACGGTGGTTGAAACCGCCACCACAAGCCACTGCGTATTTCAGTGCGCTGCGTAGGCCAGGAATCGTTTTACGAGTATCCAACAGGCGGCATTCAGTGTGTTTGATTTTGTCTGCGTAGATAGCAGTAGCAGTCGCACAACCAGATAGCGTTTGAATGAAGTTCATTGCGTTGCGCTCACCCGTTAATAGCGCGCGTGCTGGACCTGTTAAGGTACAAAGTGTTTGGTTTGGTTCAACCTTGTCGCCATCTTCTACATTCCACTCGATAGTCACTTCACCGCCCAGTTGCTTAAACACTTCATCAGCCCAAGCTTTACCACAGAACACACCGTGCTCACGGGTAATAATGGTTGCACTGTTGATTGCGTCTGCAGGGATTAGACTTGCCGTAATATCAGCCGCTGGATCTAACGTACCACCTAGATCTTCTTTGATAGTCTCGGCTGCTGCACGAGTGATCTCTAGAGGCAGTTGCTCTTTTAAGTAGTCAAGGCGTTGGTGGCTGTTATGTGTGTTTTTCATCGCAAATCTAATCTTGAAAGGGAGTGGGAATGGAATGATACTCTTGCTTAACTTCAAATTAAAGAGGCTAGCGCGACTGCTCTATGGGCAAGGTCACATCTTATTGTGCTAGCAGAAACGAAAGTGAGACCAAGATGACGATCAGCTCTAACGGATGGTACGACAACGCTCGGCATGTTCCTTCCCCGTATTTTGATGCTCGACCGAGTGCCGACGATATCTCTCTGCTGGTGGTTCACAACATTAGTTTACCTCCGGGTCAATTTGGTGGGCCTTACATAGAACTGTTTTTTACGGGCAAACTCGACCCGAAGGAACACCCGTTTTTTAAGGTGATTCACCAAATGGGCGTTTCGGCGCATTGCTTGATTCGTCGTGATGGGGAAGTGGTGCAGTTCGTCTCTTTCTTAGACCGAGCTTGGCATGCGGGTCAATCGAGCTTCGCTGGCCGTGAAAGATGTAATGACTACTCTATTGGCATTGAACTGGAAGGCAGTGACTTTGTTGCTTATACCGAGCAGCAATACCAATCTTTGGCTCAATTAACGGAGACATTGGTGTCGAACTTCCCGCAGATTACGCGTCAGCGTATCACTGGCCATCAATACATCGCCCCGCTACGAAAGACTGACCCCGGTTTGGTTTTTGATTGGAAGAAATATCAAGGCCAACTGAGTTTATAAATCCGAATTCACAACAAGACTCTGCTCATTGAAGGGCTCTAGATAATCAACGATGAGCATAATTGTTTGTGAATTTTTGTTGTGCTTTTGTAAAGGAAGTGGTCGGACGGGGAGCATCAATAAATCGAGAGTGTGACGAGCTTATCAAACACTCATTTATTAAAACTTATGAACAGAATTTCCACCCTAAATGTGCGCTTGGTTCGATTTTTAAACGAGTGACGCTAATCTTTCTGAAACAATTCATTTTTATCCTGAAACTTTCTAGCACGAACACTCCCCAAAAGTATTACCCCTGTAAATGGTAAGACCAATTTGGTTGCTGTTTTAAATTCCATTTGTTAAATCATGGTTAATTCATGCATCATTCTATGATGCAGGTCAATTTTAGGCTGGACAGTGGCGTTTTAATTATGTTAATTTCTGCCCAACTTAAAATTGGTATTACCAATTGTCAGCGAAGAAAAAGAAGAACAACAAACTATGGCTTATCAAAGGATTCGTCAGCCAAAACTCTCCGATGTTATCGAACAAGAGTTAGAAAGGTTGATAGTGGAAGGAACACTGGCTCCAGGGCAGCAGCTGCCGCCTGAGCGCGAACTGGCGAAACAGTTCGATGTGTCTCGTCCTTCGATCCGAGAAGCGATACAACGTTTAGAAGCAAAACGCTTGCTTACTCGCCGTCAAGGTGGAGGTACGTTTGTTAGCGAAAATATCTGGAAAAGCTTTTCAGATCCTTTGCTTAATTTGTTGTCGTCCCATTCTGAAACCCAACTAGACTTGTTGGAATCGCGTCATGCGATGGAAGGGATTTCGGCTTACTTCGCGGCATTGCGTGGCACTGATGAAGACTTTGCTCGAATTCAAGCATGCCAAGAAAAAATTCGCGGTGCGCAAGATAAGGGTGATATTGAAGCCGAATCTGCAGCAGTGATGGCTTTTCTTATTGCTTTAACAGAGGCAGCGCACAATGTGGTGTTATTGCACATTGTTCGTAGCTTGGCTCCGTTACTCGAACAAAACGTCTTAGAAAATTTAAAGCTGTTGCATCGTCGTAAAGACGTTGTGGAGAAAGTGAGTATACATCGAGCTAACATTGTGGATGCGATCGTTTCAGGACAGCCAGAACAGGCACGTGAAATGTCACACTCTCATTTAGCTTACATCGAAGAAACATTGATGGATTTGACCAAAGAAGAGTCGCGCCGCGAACGTTCTTTACGTCGAATTCAACAGGGTAAATAGCCGTAATACTTCGGCTATTTACGTGTTTAGTAGAATCCAACTAACAAAAAGGATAGATCGCCATGTCTGACATGAAGCATGACGTTGATGCTCTGGAAACTCAAGATTGGTTAGAAGCTCTTGAGTCAGTAGTACGTGAAGAAGGTGTAGAACGTGCACAGTTTTTACTAGAACAAGTTCTAGATAAAGCGCGTTTAGATGGTGTTGATATGGCTACAGGCATCAACACAAACTACATCAACACAATTCCAGCAGCACAAGAGCCAGCTTACCCTGGTGACGTAACTCTTGAGCGTCGTATTCGTTCGATTATTCGCTGGAACGCAATCATGATCGTATTGCGTGCTTCTAAGAAAGACCTAGACCTTGGTGGTCACATGGCTTCTTACCAGTCAGCAGCAGCGTTCTACGAAGTATGTTTCAACCACTTCTTCCGTGCTCCAAACGAGACAGACGGTGGCGATCTAGTTTACTACCAAGGTCACATCTCTCCTGGTATCTACTCTCGTGCATTCGTTGAAGGTCGTCTAACTGAAGAACAGCTAGATAACTTCCGTCAAGAAGTTGATGGTAAAGGTATCCCTTCTTACCCGCACCCGAAACTGATGCCTGAGTTCTGGCAGTTCCCGACAGTATCTATGGGTCTTGGCCCTATCTCTGCTATCTACCAAGCGCGCTTCCTTAAGTACCTTGACGGCCGTGGCCTGAAAGAAACTTCAGCGCAACGCGTATACGCGTTCCTAGGTGACGGTGAGATGGATGAGCCAGAATCACGTGGTGCTATCTCTTTCGCTGCGCGTGAGAAGCTAGACAACCTATGTTTCCTAATCAACTGTAACCTACAGCGTCTAGACGGCCCTGTAATGGGTAACGGTAGCATCATCCAAGAACTTGAAGGCCTATTCAAAGGTGCAGGTTGGAACGTTGTTAAAGTTATCTGGGGTAGCAACTGGGATTCTCTACTAGCTAAAGACACTACTGGTAAGCTTCTTCAACTAATGAACGAAACTATCGATGGTGACTACCAAACATTCAAATCTAAAGATGGCGCATACGTACGTGAGCACTTCTTTGGTAAGTACCCAGAAACAGCTGCACTAGTTGCAGACATGACTGATGACGAAATTTTCGCTCTTAAGCGTGGTGGTCACGATTCTTCTAAACTGTTTGCTGCATTCAACAATGCTAAAGAGACAAACGGTAAGCCAACTGTAATCCTAGCTAAGACTGTTAAAGGTTACGGCATGGGTGATGCAGCTGAAGGTAAGAACATTGCACACGGTGTTAAGAAAATGGACATGACTCATGTTCAACACCTACGTGATCGCCTAGGCCTAGAAGACATCCTTTCAGATGAGAAGATCGCTGAACTTCCTTACCTGAAATTGGAAGAAGGTACGCCTGAGTACGAATACATGCACGCTCGTCGTAACGCTCTACACGGTTACACACCTGCACGTCTTCCTAAGTTTACTCAAGAGTTCAAGGTTCCTGAGCTAGACGCATTCGCACCTCTACTAGGTGAACAGAAGCGTGATATCTCTACAACTATGGCTTATGTACGTACGCTAAACATCCTTCTTAAAGATAAGAACATTGGTAAGAACATCGTTCCTATCATCTGTGATGAAGCTCGTACATTCGGTATGGAAGGTCTATTCCGTCAGGTTGGTATCTACAACCCACACGGTCAAGAATACACACCTGAAGATAAAGGCATCGTTTCTTACTACAAAGAAGCAACGTCTGGTCAAGTTCTTCAAGAAGGTATCAACGAACTAGGTTCTATGGCTTCATGGGTTGCTGCTGCAACTTCATACAGCACAAACGATCTACCGATGATCCCGTTCTACATCTACTACTCAATGTTCGGTTTCCAACGTATTGGTGACATGGCATGGCTAGCAGGCGACCAACAAGCTCGTGGCTTCCTACTAGGTGCTACTGCAGGTCGTACAACACTGAACGGTGAAGGTCTACAGCACGAAGATGGTCACTCGCACATCCAAGCGAACACTATCCCGAACTGTATCTCTTACGACCCAACGTTTGCTTACGAGCTAGCGGTAATCATGCAAGACGGTATCCGTCGCATGTACGGTCCTGAGCAAGAGAACGTTTACTACTACCTAACAGTAATGAACGAGAACTACGCAATGCCAGCAATGCCAGAAGGCGCTGAAGAAGGCATCCGTAAAGGTATCTACAAGCTTGAATCTCACGCTGGTGCTAAGGGTAAAGTTCAACTAATGAGCTCTGGTACTATCATGAACGAAGCGCGTAAAGCAGCTGAAATTCTAAGCGAAGAGTACGGCGTAGCATCTGACGTATTCTCTGTAACGTCGTTCAACGAACTAACTCGTGACGGCCAAGCGGTAGAGCGTGACAACATGCTTCACCCAGAAGCTGAAGAGAAAGTACCGTACATCACGACTGTTCTTGGTAAAGAACCTGCAATCGCAGTGACTGACTACATGAAGAACTACGCTGAGCAAGTACGTGCGTACATGCCAACTGAGTCTTACAAAGTACTTGGTACAGATGGTTTCGGCCGTTCTGACAGCCGTGCAAACCTACGTCGTCACTTCGAAGTTAACGCTGGCTACATCGTAGTTGCAGCTCTAACTGAACTGGCTAAACGTGGTGACATCGAGAAATCTGTAGTTGTTGAAGCAATTGCTAAATTCGATATCGACACTGAAAAAACTAACCCGCAATACGCATAAGACTGGCATTAAGGTAGGTAAATACAATGACAATCGAAATTAATGTACCAGACATCGGTGCTGACGAGGTTGAAGTAACTGAGATTCTTGTAAACGTTGGCGACAAGGTTGAAGAAGAGCAGTCACTGATCACTGTCGAAGGCGACAAAGCTTCAATGGAAGTTCCAGCGTCTCAAGCGGGTATCGTTAAAGAAATCAAAGTAGCAGAAGGCGATTCTGTTTCTACTGGTTCTCTTATCATGATCTTTGAAGAGGCAGGCTCTCCTGCGGAAGGTGCTGCAGCAGCACCGGCTGCTCCAGCAGTTGAAGCGGCGGCACCAGTTGCAGCTGCTCCTGCAGCGGCAGCTGAGCTTAAAGAAGTTCACGTTCCTGACATCGGCGGTGATGAAGTTGAAGTAACTGAAATCATGGTTGCTATCGGTGACGCAGTAGAAGAAGAGCAATCTCTTCTTACTGTTGAAGGTGACAAGGCTTCAATGGAAGTTCCTGCACCATTCGCTGGTATCGTTAAAGAAATCAAGATCGCTTCTGGTGACTCAGTATCGACTGGTTCTCTAGTAATGATTTTCTCTGTAGAAACAGGTGAAGTAGCGGGTTCAGGCGCTCCAGTTGCAGCAGCTCCTGCTCCAGCGGCTGCACCAGTTGCAGCGGCTCCAGCAGCATCAGCTGAAAAAGAAGTAAACGTTCCTGATATCGGTGGTGACGAAGTAGAAGTTACTGAAATCATGGTAGCGGTTGGCGATACAGTAGAAGAAGAGCAATCTCTAATTACTGTTGAAGGCGACAAAGCTTCAATGGAAGTTCCTGCACCATTCGCTGGTACAGTAAAAGAGATCAAGATTGCAGCTGGCGACAAAGTGTCAACTGGCTCTCTAATCATGACTTTCGTCGTGGCCGGCACTCCGGTTGAAGGCGCAGCTCCTGCTCCTGTTGCAGCACCTGCACAAGCAGCAGCTCCAGCGGCGGCACCTGCTCCTAAAGCAGAAGCACCTGCAGCAGCTGGCGACTTCCAAGAGAACGGTGACTACGCGCACGCTTCTCCAGTAGTTCGTCGTCTAGCTCGTGAATTTGGCGTTAACCTTTCTAAGGTTAAAGGTACTGGTCGTAAGAGCCGTATCCTTAAAGAAGACGTTCAGTCTTACGTTAAAGATGCACTTAAGCGTCTTGAGTCTGGTGCAGCTGCATCTGGCAAAGGCGGCGACGGTTCTGCTCTTGGTCTACTACCATGGCCAAAAGTTGACTTCAGCAAGTTCGGCGAAACTGAAGTTCAGAAGCTTTCTAAGATTAAGAAGATCTCTGGTGCTAACCTGCACCGTAACTGGGTAATGATCCCTCACGTTACACAATGGGACAACGCAGACATCACTGAGCTAGAAGCATTCCGTAAAGAACAGAACGCAATCGAAGCGAAGAAAGACACTGGCATGAAGATCACTCCACTTGTGTTCATCATGAAAGCTGTTGCTAAAGCGCTAGAAGCATTCCCAGCGTTTAACTCTTCTCTTTCTGAAGATGGCGAAAGCATCATTCTTAAGAAGTACGTAAACGTGGGTATCGCTGTTGATACACCAAACGGTCTAGTTGTTCCTGTCTTCAAAGACGTGAACAAGAAAGGCATTTACGAGCTATCTGAAGAGCTAATGGCTGTTTCTAAGAAAGCACGTTCTGGTAAGCTAACAGCGGCAGACATGCAAGGCGGTTGTTTCACAATCTCTAGCCTTGGTGGTATTGGCGGCACTGCATTTACTCCAATCGTAAATGCTCCAGAAGTAGGTATCCTAGGTGTATCTAAGTCTGAAATTAAGCCAGTTTGGAATGGTAAAGAGTTCCAACCACGTCTACAGCTTCCACTGTCTCTATCATACGACCACCGTGTGATCGATGGTGCTGAAGGTGCACGCTTCATTACTTTCCTAAACAGCGCACTATCTGACATTCGTCGTCTAGTACTGTAATTGAGAAAGTAATTATTAAGGTGACTTTCGGGTCACCTTAATTCTTTATATAAAGACTATTTTTAGACAACAGTTTCCTGCATTTCTCATAATCTGATGGGGAATTGTTGTCTAGCTCACAGGCTAACTTAAAGCTACTTTCACACTGTTAACATCTCTGTAAAATGTTTCCTGTTTGAAAGCCCAATAATTTTAAGAACATCTACTCAGCCTGTTAGGGATAATGACTACAAGAGGTCACAATGAGCAAAGAAATTAAAGCCCAAGTTGTTGTACTTGGTTCAGGTCCTGCTGGTTACTCAGCGGCATTCCGTTGTGCGGATTTAGGTCTAGAAACAGTACTAGTTGAACGTTACAGCACTCTTGGTGGTGTATGTCTAAACGTTGGTTGTATTCCATCAAAAGCACTTCTTCACGTTTCTAAAGTAATCGAAGAAGCTAAAGCGATGGCAGAGCACGGCGTTGTATTCGGCGAGCCACAAACGGACATCAACAAGATCCGTATCTGGAAAGAAAAAGTAGTTGATCAACTAACTGGCGGTCTTGGCGGTATGGCTAAGATGCGTAACGTTACTGTTGTTAACGGTTTTGGTAAGTTCACAGGTCCTAACAGCATTCTTGTTGAAGGCGAAGGCGAAGCAACAACTGTTAACTTCGACAACGCAATCATTGCTGCAGGTTCTCGCCCAATCAAACTTCCTTTCATCCCACATGAAGACCCACGTATTTGGGATTCTACGGATGCACTAGAACTAAACGAAGTACCTGAAAAACTGCTTATCATGGGCGGCGGTATCATCGGTCTTGAGATGGGTACGGTTTACCACTCTCTAGGTTCTAAAGTTGAAGTTGTAGAGATGTTCGATCAAGTTATCCCTGCTGCGGATAAAGACATCGTTAAAGTTTTCACTAAGCGCATTAAGAACAAGTTCAAGCTAATGCTTGAAACTAAAGTGACTGCTGTTGAAGCAAAAGAAGACGGTATCTACGTTTCAATGGAAGGCAAAAAAGCACCAGCTGAAGCTGAACGCTACGATGCTGTTCTTGTTGCTATCGGTCGTGTTCCAAACGGTGCACTTATCGACGCTGAAAAAGCGGGTATAGAAGTTGATGAGCGTGGTTTCATCAATGTTGATAAGCAAATGCGTACTAACGTTCCTCACATCCACGCGATCGGTGATGTTGTTGGTCAACCAATGCTTGCTCACAAAGGTGTGCATGAAGGTCACGTAGCTGCTGAAGTTATCTCTGGTAAGAAGCACTACTTCGACCCTAAAGTAATCCCATCAATTGCGTACACTGAGCCAGAAGTTGCTTGGGTAGGTAAGACTGAGAAAGAAGCGAAAGCTGAAGGCATCAATTACGAAGTTGCTACTTTCCCTTGGGCTGCTTCTGGTCGTGCAATCGCTTCTGACTGTGCAGACGGCGTGACTAAGATGATCTTCGATAAAGATACTCATCGCGTAATCGGTGGTGCTGTTGTTGGTACTAACGGTGGTGAACTTCTTGGCGAAATCGGCCTAGCAATCGAAATGGGTTGTGATGCAGAAGATATCGCTCTTACTATCCACGCTCACCCAACTCTACACGAGTCTGTTGGTCTAGCTGCGGAAGTATTCGAAGGTTCAATCACTGACCTTCCAAACAAAAAAGCAGTGAAAAAGAAGAAGTAATTCTTTCTTAGTCACTCGCTAATGTTTTTAAAAGCCGCTGATTTGTCAGCGGCTTTTTTATGTCTGAAGTAAGGCGCAGGAACGTTTCATACCAATTAAAGTAAAAATGTGATCTAATTAAGATTGATGAATTATTGTGAA
>NZ_JBGOOD010000052.1:0-35221 GCF_041439475.1 Vibrio sp. 1S139 | reverse complement strand
TGGCGGTATCTGTGTTGAGGCTTGAAAGTCAATGAGTCGATTTAAAGACGCTTACCCTTTAACTGTCAGATATCCTCTAGATTCTCAGAACAAACAAAACGGGCACCTCAGTGAGGTGCCCGTTTTTTATATCTCGTAATTTAGTGACCCTTAGCCGTTTAGCTAAAAACGACCTTGATAAGTAAACTGGTACTTACCTTGGCTATCAGGATTACCCAACCATTTAAGCTGATTTTGCATCGTTGGCGGGAATTCAACACCCGGTTTAAACCACGCTGCAGATGTGTAGCGCAGGTTAGATGTTAGACTCGCTGAGAACTCACTGTCTACTTGAGTGCTCTTCTGAACGCCTTTGGCTGCAATTGTACTGTCTTCACAGGTTATGTCCGCAATCACAGGACCAAGGTCTAACGAACCAACAGGTGAATCGACTGCAGCACCAGACCAAGCCACAGTACCTTCACCAGACTGACACCAAGGTTGAGCATGAACCGCATGCTTGATCGTCAGCTCAACCTTTCCACCAATTGAAACCGGGACTGGAATGGCTGGGGCGTATTTCATCACGTTCATAGCAGGCATTGAGGCCACTAAGTTCTCTGCATACGCGCCACTCATGCTGTACCCGACACGCCCTTTACCTGACAAGTTCATGTCGCTGTTACGACCAAAACGAACCGCCAGTTCTGCTTTGGCTTGAAATAGCTTAGAAAACTGGAAGTCCCACTGCACTGAACCGTAATTAACACGCTGCCAGGCGATATTATTGGCGCTGCCCTGCCAAACCGTTCCTTCAACACCTTCAATATTCAAGCCACGCACAGCCGGTGCATGTTTGAGTACAAAAGAGGCCGGTAGATGCAGCAACAGACTAACCGAGAAAAAGACAATAAAGATGCCGCCAAAAAGTAAACCTAACTTCAAAGATAAACCGCGTTTCACATTAACCTCGTTTAAACTGTAGTCGGTTGACCTCAATAACCCCTGGGTTATCGGAGCGATCAATGTCCATAAACTCAACCTCCACACCCTGTTTTTCTTTCAGGTATGTTAGCCAGTCAACGAACTTATTAAAAGGCACAGGTTTCACCCAGACTTGCAGCATCTCGCCACGTGGTTGCACACGTATCAGCTCGATATTAAAGCGACGCATAGAAGCAGGCACAGATTGATTCAGAGGTTGACTGGCACTAATGCCGCCACTGCCTCGTAGTTCAACCACTTCATTGGCTTTATTGGTTACCCAAGCCAGTAGTTGCTTCTCGCTTTGAATGCGGGTCTGCGCAAGTTCAGCTCGCTGACTGAGTGGCTGGATTAGCCCCCAATAAACGACACCGACCACCAATAGAATTGAGCAACCAATCACTAGTCGTTGCTCTCTTTGACTTATTGAAGTCCACCACGCTTGGAGTGGCTCAATCATATTTCTCATCACTGATCTCCTTACGCAGGTTATTGATGGGGTTTAAGAGTAAAGCTGCCAAATACGGCATCACCATTACGATTCAATGGCCCTTGCTCAACGGTAAACTTCTCTTCAAGTTTCACTCGCGCAGTCTCGAAATATTGGAAGTCAGTACTTTTCGCTTCCAATCTCACCTCTGAGCGGTTGCCGTCGTAGCGAATACTATTCACTTCGATGGCTTTCACTTGTCCTAAAGTTTCTGGCAGTAACGCTAGCCATCCAAGTAAGGAATCACCATCACCCGAGCCACCATACTTCTTAGCTTCGTCGTTCATCTGGCGCTTAAGGTAGCTGACCGTCGGAATACGTTGCTTGCCCGGAAGTACGCTTCTAAAAATACGTTCACTCTCCGTTCGGTACGCTTCGGCTTGTGCTTCGTACTGCTGAACCTTTAAGACTTGCTGAGTGACGATCACCGCCACCAGCAAACAAGCTGCGATCGCTACTTTTTGCCATACACGCCAGTACTTACTGAATGAAGATTTGGTTTTAAAGGTGCCAGTCAGTAAGTTTACGCCACTTGTAATGGCTTGTTGGCTCAGTAAAGACATCACCAGTTCCGCAGGTTTAGCTTGCCACTCAATGCCACTTTGCAGTTGAACGTCATCACTTGGCAGTGCGGTGTAGCTAAAAATCGTTGGTGATTGCTCTTCGTCATCTAAGGCAACCCAATCGCTTTGTAAGAACATCGCTAGCCACGCCTCATTGATCGACACTGCTTGATAGTTGCTTTGACGCAATAACCAATGTTGGTCGATCTGCAGCGCACTGATGCCCTGATCTTCTAAAGGCAACGCTAAGGTATCAGGCAATACTTTACGAAAGATAATGTTCGCTTCGCGGAAAGTATCCAGCGCCTGCTTAAGCCAATCACGTTCCACACCACACACTGTCGCGTGCGTTGCGTCTTTCTCTAAAATAGTCAGGTGTAAGTCTTCGATATCTTGTGCGACTTCGTCTTCTAATAAAAACGGCAGCATAGAATCGAACTGGCGAGCAGCACCTTTCGGGATCTCAACACGCTTAATTAAGCATTCATTTCCCGGCAATAAAGCGATACAGCTACGCTTTTCAGCGTAAGGCGTTAACTCATCCAGCTGCTCCCAGCTAGACAGTTCGCCACTTGCTATCACTTCTTGTTGGCTTGTCGACCAAACTAACCACTGCACAGGGCTTTGTGGTTCGCTACTCAGTCGAACGGTCAGAAACTCGCTCACTGATTCCTCCAAAACGACGGCGTACTACCGTCACTGTTTCTCGATTACTACTATAGAAAAGCGTCCGTATACGTACACGTGACTGCTCAACTAATACCTCTGCATCTAGCTCAAAATAGGCGCTATCTACAGTTAAATATGCTTTCGCTTTTTTGCTGACTTCGGCACTCACACCCACAATAGCAGGCTCAGCCATAAACGCATCCACCGTATCCCAACCATCGAATGGGCGTTTGTCTATCAGCTGTTTGGCATCCGATTCACTTAAGCCGGGGGCAAACATCGCTTCCAATAACGGCGCCTGCTTTTCCGTAAGAGTATTCACATTCAAACGGAAATCGTCGCTCGGCAGAGCACAAACAAAGGGGCGAACCTTATTCATCACCTCACCAGTGACTTGATAAACCGAGCGTAGCTCGGACTCATCGGCCATTAAGCCATTCGCTGCCAAATAAGATGGCTTCATCGCCTCATAAGTACTGTCTTCTACACCAGCTGAAGAGGTGGTTCGGGTATCACTATCAACAAATTCCCAGCTTGAATGTGCAATAACCTCGGCCTGATAAGGCTCAACATCTTGGTTTTCCAACAAGGTTTGCCAAACCGTAATTAAATAAGGTGTTTGGTTACTTGAAGTCGTCGCCACACCAGCCAACGCATTGAGATTAAAACATGCCTGAGCATCAACAATACGGCCTTTAACTTGACCATAATCCAACGGGTATACCTGTTCTTCTAACGCCCATGGTTGACTCAAGTTGACGGTATCACTGTCTTTGTAGCTTTGCCTAATGCCGTCTTGCACCAGCGCTTCGACACCAATGCTGTACCAGTAAGCCTGTTGGTAATTCAGTTGATTGCCCACGCGCTTAAATTGAGCAAACAGGCGTTCCGACATACTGCCTGCGATGGTTGCCATTATCGCCAGTAGCATCAGGATAATGATCAGCGCAACACCTCGCTGCTTGCGCCCCATGGCAGACCTTGTCAGTGCAAACTTATTAGTTCGATGAGTCATTATTCCCCTCATTACTACTTGAAGAGTCACTGTTTGAAGAATCATCGGCCTGATCTAGCGTGCCACCAGGGGTGAGATAAATACGCTCTATCTCACCATAATCTTTCAAGGTTAGCTTTAACCTTACCGCTTTCGGTAGCGATTTGTCGGCTTGCCACTCTTTCCCCCAGCGGCTTCCGTCATAAAACTCGAATTCCAAGCTCTCAACATCATCAAGCAAAGGCGTAATCACACCCTCTTGGCCTGCAGGGGTATCGGGATAACGCCACCACACACGCTCAAGTGTTTCTTCTTTAATGCGGTAACCCACTTTGGTGACTTCTCCGCGAGGAAACTGCTGCTGTGGGTTATGCCAGCCAAGGCGAGTAAACATGATGCCAACGCTGTCGGAATCCAGTAAATACTCTTTAATTAAGATCAGCTTAGATGATGCTTCTTCACCATTGGTACGAAATTGTCGTACCGCCATCTGGCGAAAATCATTATCTAAAATGACTAAGCTACGTTGCAGTTGATTTAAACGAGCACTGCGCTCGATTGAAAGCTCGTTGCTGCGTTGAACCTGATTTACTACCTGATAAGCCGCCATGCTTAACGTGGCAAAGATAGCGATCGAGACCAAAACCTCAATTAAGGTAAAGCCTCTCCCTTTCGAAGATAGTCCTTGTTGACGAGGCACACGCTTATTGGCGGACATGCTCTTACTTAGCGACTTGCTCTTAGCTAACGCCACGCTTTTACTTGACCACATAGCTGCGCACCGTGACCACTGGAGAAGCTTGTTTACTGGTTGCCACACTCACATCAAACGCCTTTAATAAATCATCGCTAGTATCGATTGGCGTGACCTTCCAAAACCACTCTCTCTCGGCCAACTCTTGTGTGCCCTGCGCTTTTTTTAGCTTCTCAGGATGCAGCATCACCAAAGCCATTTGATTATCAACGACCATAGCCGCGAAGGTTTTTTCTTCGAGATAACTGAGGGTATTGATGTGCTGAGTAACAGCACGAATCACACTGATCGCCGCAGTCGCAAAGATAGCGAGCGCAACCAATACCTCAAGCAGCGTCATTCCTCGAGAACCAAGGGGCATACCACGAAAACGATAAGGAGAACGGTTATTCCTCTTCATCTTCTTCTCCCGGTTCTAGCAGTCGAATCACACCATTGTCCAATACTCGAATACGCCAACCATCTTGTATGGTGTCTCCGGTATTTGGATAAAACGACAATACAAATGGCGTCATTTCAGCACTCGACAAGATGTAGATCTGTGGTGGTTTCGGCTTCTTTTCCTCTTCAAGATCAGCAAACATATCTTCATCAAACAAGCTTCCTGGGTTGAACAACCGATCATCGTCTTCCCATGCGCCACCACCTAAGGTCAGTGACAATGCGAGTTCTTCCGGTAGTTCAGTTAAAGAGGGGATTTTTTCAAAATCGACTTCTTGCCAGCCTTCAGACTTAAGCGCCATCAGTACATAGGTCGATTTCTTTTCATCAACTCGAACGCCAAAATCTAAGCCGCTCAAAATAGCCTCTTCATTGAGTAATTGAACTCGCTGATAAAAGCTTTGAGCGTATTTTTTAGCAACATCTTTGCTATTGGTAGGAATGGTCGCGATCACCGCAACCGCCGTTACTGACAGTAGTACCAACACCAAGAGAATCTCAATCAAGGTGAAACCTGGCTGTGTTTGCTTAGTTTTCACCTTTAGACTCCATCTGTTTACGTCCTACCATCAATAACGTATCAAGCATCAATAACGAATCAAACAATAAGCTGAAGCTTATTGGAAATCCTGCATGTTCCAGTTGCCGATATCCGCCGCAATACCTTCACCACCTTCTTGGCCATCAGCACCAAGAGTGAAAATATCGATAGTGCCGTTATCACCAGGGCTTAGGTATTGGTACTCGTTACCCCATGGGTCGTTTGGCAGACGCTTGATGTAGCCACCGTCGCGGTAGTTACGAGGCTCTGGGCTGCTTGGCTTAGAAACCAATGCATCAAGACCTTGATCCGTTGTTGGGTAAACGCTGTTATCCAGTTTGTACATATCTAGCGCGTTCTCTAGCGCCACAATATCAGTGATGGCTTTTTGTTGGTCAGCCTTCTCTTTGTTACCCAATAGGTTAGGTACAACAAAGCTCGCCAATACGCCAAGGATAACCACAACAACCATCACTTCTAATAGGGTAAAGCCTGATTGTTTCTTCATTCTGTTTTTCATTATTTTCTCCAAATTACAGACAGCGAGTTGAAGGTAATAATGTCCTTCTTCTCGTTAATCCAAAAACTAACGTCTTATGAGCAGTTGATTAACCACTCATCAAATTATTCATTTCAAGCATCGGCATCAGAGTCGCCATCACAATGAACAGCACTAAGCCTGCCATCAAAGCGATAAGTGCTGGCGTAAAGATACCTAACGCGATATTCACGGTCGATTCAAAGCTTTGATCCTGGTTATCTGCCGCTCTTGTTAGCATTTGCTCTAACTGACCACTCTGCTCACCACTGGCGATCATATGCAGCATCATTGGAGGGAAGAGTTTGGTTTGATCGAGCGCTTTACGCAGGCTTGCCCCTTCTCTAACACTGTCTGACGCCTGCAGTACTTGTTGCTTCACATGGTGATTCGACATTACATCAACCGCAACCTTCATCCCCTCAAGGATAGGAATCGCACTCGAGGTACAGATAGAGAGTGTTCGTGCAAAACGAGAGGTATTAATTCCTTTCGCGATCTTGCCGATCAGTGGAATGCTTAATAGCTTGCGATCCCAACTCATGCGAACACCCGGCTTTTTCAGAGCGGTCTTAATCAACACAATCACACCGATGATCAACAACAGTAATTGGATGCCCCAATTCTGGATAAATTCACTCGATGCCAATAAAAATTGTGTCGATTGAGGAAGTTCTTGGCCCATTTGGATAATCGGTTCAACGATCTTAGGTACCACGGTTGCCAGCAGGAACGAAACAATCGTCACCGCAAACACCACCAGCACCACAGGGTAGATCATCGCTTGCAGCAACTTAGAGCGCATCTTCTGACGGTTTTCTGCGTAATCAGCCAGTCGCTCCAATACCGCATCTAAGTGACCCGATTTCTCACCAGCCGCGACCATGGCTCTAAACAGTTCATCAAAGATATGTGGGTAATCAGCCAAGCTATCGGCTAGCGAATAACCTTCCGTTACCTTCGAACGAACCGCCAGTAACATGGTTCGAATACGTGGCTTTTCAGATTGCTCCGCCACGGCTTTCAAGCACTCTTCTAGCGGCATGCCTGATTGCACCAAGGTGGAAATTTGGCGAGTAATCAAAGCAAGGTCTGGCGTGCTGATACCACGCTTAAAGCTAGTCGAAGGCTGTGCACCTTTCGCTGTTTTGGCCTTGGCTTCGGTCATCTCAACCGGCATCAAGCCTTGTTCTTTTAAGCGCTGGCGAGCCTGACGAGCGTTATCCGCTTCAATCGAGCCCTTTTTGCTCTTACCCTTGGCATCCAGTGCTTTGTATTCAAATGCCGCCATACTAGACTTCCTTGGTCACGCGCATCACTTCTTCTAAGGAAGTTACCCCTTTCAGAACTTTGCTCAAGCCATCATCTCGAATACTTGGTGTTGTGCCACGAATTGCTTTCTCAATTGCCTGTTCGCCAGCTTCACTGTGAATCAGCTCTTGTACCGAATCGTCAATCATCAGGAGTTCATGAATACCGGTACGGCCTCGATAGCCTTTGTGACTGCAGCTTTCACACCCTTTGGCATGGTAAAGCGTCAGGCTGTCTTTCTTCTTCAACCCAAACAGTTTTTTCTGTTCTTTATCCGCTTCGTAAGGTTCTTTACAGTCGTTACACAGGGTGCGAACCAAGCGCTGAGCCAAAACACCCAGCAGCGAAGAAGAGATCAAGAAAGGTTCGATGCCCATATCACGCAGACGCGTAATTGCACCGATTGCCGTATTGGTGTGAAGGGTCGACATCACTAAGTGACCGGTCAAAGAGGCTTGAACAGCGATCTCTGCGGTCTCTAAGTCACGTATCTCACCAATCATTACCACATCGGGATCTTGACGAAGAATCGCACGTAAACCACGCGCAAAGGTCATATCAACCTTAGGGTTCACTTGTGTTTGACCAATGCCATCAATATCAAATTCAATTGGGTCTTCAACGGTAAGGATGTTGCGTTCGTTGCTGTTAAGCTCTTGCAGGCCAGCGTACAAGGTCGTTGATTTACCTGAGCCTGTCGGGCCGGTCACCAAGATAATGCCATGTGGGCGCTGAATCAGCTTACGGAAGTTTTCATGGTTTTCTGCTGTCATACCTAAACTGTGCAAGTCTAGACGAGTGGCGTTTTTGTCCAACAGACGCATTACCACACGCTCACCGTGCGAAGAAGGCATGGTTGAAACACGAACATCAACCGCTCGGCCACCAATACGCAAAGAAATACGACCGTCTTGTGGCACGCGTTTTTCTGCAATATCCAACTTCGCCATAACCTTTACACGTGACACGAGCAGCGGCGCCAATTTACGGCTTGGTGCAAGAACATCACGCAGCACACCATCAATACGGAAGCGGATCGATAGCGACTTCTCAAAGGTCTCGATATGGATATCCGAAGCACCTTCTTTGATCGCCTCACCCAGCATCGCGTTGATTAACTTGATGATTGGCGCATCGTCTTCTGACTCAAGCAAGTCTTCATCTTGTGGCAGTTCTTCCGCCAACGAGAAGAAGTCATCACTGTCAGCACCAATGTCTTCCATTAATTGACGAGCTTCTGAAGAGTCACGTTGGTACGCATCGGTCAGTTTTTTATCAAATTCATCGGCAGTGATCGCTTGTGGTGTAAAACCATCTTTCACTACACGGCTCACCTCGATGATCGCCGCTGATTTCAGTGGTTCAACATAATATAGTGTCGGTGCGCGCTCTGGGTGCTGATACTCCAGCACCATTTTGTAACGATTCGCAAAGCTAAACGGCAAGCGCTGATAAGTACGTGCCGCCCCTACCAATTCAGCCATTATTCTGTTTCCATCTGATCAATGAAGGCTTGAAGTTCAGCCGGGTAATTCATGCTTTCGCCAAATTTAGGCAGCACTGGAATATTATCGTCATCCATCAGCTTCAGGCCCTGCTCTGACTTATACAACTGCTCAGCACGAATAAAGTTGTATTTACGCTGAGTAATACCATCGGCCGTCATACCATCACGAATAATGGTCGGCTTGATGAATACCATTAGGTTCTTTTTCTCAACCTGAGTACTGGTTGATTTGAACAAGTGCCCTAGCACTGGGATATCACCCAAGAATGGCACCTTAGATTCACTCTCTAATGCACGCTCGTCAATCAAGCCACCAAGCACCAGCATTTGGCCATCTTGAACAATCACCGACGTATTCAATTGACGCTTGGCAAAACGCACATCAACCGCACCGTTTGCGCCTAATACGTTCGATACTTCTTGTTCAATATTCAGCTGAACCGAATCACCTTCATTGATTTGTGGGACTACTTTCAGTTTGATGCCCACTTCTTTACGTTCAACCGTTTGGAATGGGTTATCGTTACTTGAACCCGCCGTCGAGCCTGTCAGAACGGGAACCTCTTCACCCACAATGAATGACGCTTCGCCGTTGTCCATCACGGTAATACTTGGAGAAGATAGGATGTTTGAGTTGGAATCGGTGGCTACCGCACTGATCAAGGCTGTCCAATCACCCATCACCACGCTCATGGCTGCACCGTTAACACCTGAAAGTGCAGAGGCTAATGTTGAATAATCACCTTCTTCAGTGGTGGTTTCGTTTCGTAGGAATTTTCCGTCAGAGTCATAAACAGCGGTGGTTGTAGTAGAATCTTTAGCTTCTTCTAGACCCACCATCACACCACCAATCGATGCACCAGTATTGCTGTACTGAATCATAGCGCCCGTTTCTAGGTTGCCCCATTGCACACCAAGGTTAACGCCATCGCCTTCTGCCATTTCAACGATCAAGGCTTCAATCAATACCTGAGCACGACGAATATCCAGCTGTGCGATCACGTCTTGCAGAGCGTTCATGATGTCAGGCTGCGCGGTAATAACTAGAGAGTTAGTATCACTGTGTGCAGAGATCATCACTTGGTTACGCTGCGATGAGCTGCCTTTGGTTGATGACTGCTTCTCTGATTGTAGGTTGTCCGACACGCCTTTCAGCACATCGACTAAATCTTCTGCTTTGGCGTATTTAAGGTAAATTACTTGGTTGTTGCCCTTGGTTGCCATTTCCACATCAAGCTGTTCAATCAACCTTCTTAAACGGCTACGTACCTTAGGGTCACCTGAGATAAGAATCGCATTGGTACGTTCATCGGCAACTAATTTAGGTTGTAGAAATGCAGGTGTGTTTTTCGCATCAGTGGTTTTGCTTAACGCATCAACGATACGTACCATTTCTGCCGCAGAAGCATTCTTTAGCTCAACGACTTCAATCTCTTTATCACCCGCTTGGTCAACACGCTTGATGATTTCAGCTAAACGGTTTACTACCGCCGCTCGGCCTGTAATAAGGATGATGTTGGCTGGGTCGTAGTGCACAACGTTACCCGCGCCTGCATTGTCGTTTAGTTGACGAAGCAGAGGAGAAAGTTCACGTACCGAGACATTACGAACCGTCACAACACGTGTCACCACATTGTCGCCTTTGATCGTGTCACTGTCTCCAACGACTGGAATTGCCGATGTTTTCGAATCTTTGGCCTTGATGATCTTAAGAACACCTGAGTCCATTTCGACAACCGCGTAGCCATACACTTCCAATACGTTTAGGAAGAAGCTGTAATATTGCTCTTCATTGAGTACGTCGTAGCTGCGTACATCGATTTTTCCGCGCACCGAAGGGTCAACGATGATCGTCTTCTCTAGGTTACGACCAACAATATTAATAAACTCTTGAATATCAGTGCCTTTAAAGCTGGCACTAAAATCACTCGCGATGGCTGCGGGTGTGCAGATTAAGCTTCCTGCCAATAACCATGCACTTTTCTTAAACCAATGCTTCACGTACTTCTCCTACACTTTCGTCCTTCGTTAGACGCAAAGTTTTAAAATTCAATAAACACTTCATGTTGTTGACCATCTCTCTCGACGACGAGGTTTAGCTCTGTTAGTTCTGAGATGGAACGGAATATGTTGCCCATAGCAGCAGGGTCTGTCAGGTCTTGTCCATTTAACTGAGTGGCAATATCTCCGTTTTGGAGCCCAACAGAGTTAAAAAGTTCTGAATCTTTGCCAGGGCTCACACGATAACCGATCACTTTATCGTCACGCTTCACCTGAGACAGTCGAACATATTGGAAGATTTGTTGCGGATCTTTCATTATCTTCGCTTTAATTTCATCAAGCTTCTCTTCTGCTGAAGCCGGATTATTACCACGAACCGAAGAAGAGCTACGAGGTGGCGCAGGCGCTGATACAGCCAAACGCTTGTACTCAATACCTTCAAGCATCAAGGTTTCGTCTCGTCCTGAGTTATCAATGATAACGCGGTCGATTAATACCGCTTTTAACTTGGCTCGAGTGCCTTCAATCTCTTCATTAATTCCGTAGGTCGCTTGCGTGCCGCGATTGGCGATCACCGCTAAGCTCAGTTTTGGATTCGAGCTCGCGACTGCACCCACTAAAACGAGGTTTAATCGCGTCTTAGGCGCATCTTGGATAACTTGCTGTTCAACCACAGCGGGCGTGCTTGGGTTGTAAGCACCAAACATGTTGCTCTGCTGCAAAGAAGAGATATCAAGGGTCGATTGAGGTGCTGAAGACGATGGAGCCGTTGCTGTCCAAGGCGCGATAGTCTGCTCAGCAGGTTCGATAAACCATGCAAGCTGCCCTAAGATCCATGCGGAAGCTGCAATCAATACACAACAGGTCGCTAAACTTAGTTTCTGCTGAAGTACAAATCCATTCTCTAATAAGCGGCTCAACATAGGAGAATTCCCTACGCGATTTTTGAGCTCTAAAAAGTTCACTTTCCTAGTCCCTTTTCATGACGACAAACGCTGCAAATCATTAAACTTTCAGCTTTTTTATTCATTCGTTCGATACCAAGCTTATTTAAGCAATAAGATCCTGAACTATATCATAGCAAATCGATAAATCGGCATAACATGGCTATTTTGTATTATGACTTGAAAAAAATGCCAACCGCCTCCACTTTAAGCTTCTACTTAATGTGATAAGCATCATCAAAAACATGTTGCGCACTGTTCGTTACAGTTAAACCGCATTCATTTCTCACTTAATAAGGCACAGCCCTATATGAAAACTGCTAATGAAGCTGTCAGACTCGATAAATGGTTGTGGGCAGCTCGTTTTTACAAAACCCGGTCTATTGCTCGCAACATGGTCGATGGTGGCAAAGTCCACTATAATGGTCAGCGCAGCAAGCCAAGTAAAATTGTCGAACTTGGGGCTGTGATTACACTGCGCCAAGGTAATGAAGAAAAGACGGTAACGATCGAGAAAATCTCAGCCCATCGTGGTGGAGCCCCGATCGCTCAAACCCTCTATGAAGAAACCACCGAAAGCTTGGCAAAAAGAGAAGAGTTTGCACAACAGCGCAAGCTAAATGCTCATAGCCCAGCACCAGAACGTCGCCCAGATAAAAAGCAACGTCGTGACATCATCAAGTTCAAGACTCAATAAGCTAGAAGGAATAGCCAAATGGCAGACCCAATGTCTACAAGTAATGTTTTAAATCGCTACCTATTTGAAGACCTATCAGTACGTGGTGAATTGGTACAGATGGACGAAGCGTACCAACAGATTATTTCTAGCAAGGAATACCCAGCTCCAGTACAAAAGCTGTTGGGTGAGCTACTGGTTTCAACGACGCTACTAACGGCGACCCTAAAGTTTGAAGGTTCTATCACGATGCAGCTGCAAGGTGACGGCCCAGTATCTCTAGCAGTTATCAATGGCGATCACGATCAGAAGATCCGTGGTGTTGCTCGCTTTGAAGGCGATATCGCAGACGACGCAGGTCTACACGCCCTAATGGGTAAAGGTCATCTAGTGATCACTATCGATCCTAAGAAAGGTGAGCGTTACCAAGGTATCGTTGGTCTTGAAGGTGACACGCTTGCACAAGTGCTTGAAGGCTACTTCGCTAACTCTGAACAGCTTAAGACTCGTCTATGGCTGCGCACTGGCGAGCATGAAGGCAAAGCACACGCTGCAGGTATGTTGCTACAAGTAATGCCTGACGGCACCGGTACTCCAGACGACTTCGAGCACCTAGAGCAACTAACAGACACCGTGAAAAACGAAGAGCTATTCACTCTAGAAGCGAACGAACTGCTTTACCGTTTGTACAACCAAGAGAAAGTACAGCTATTCACACCACAACCGGTTGAGTTCTTCTGTGGCTGTTCACGCGATCGAAGTGCAGCAGCAATCATTACTGTTGCTCAAGAAGAGATCTACGGCATCCTAAGCACCGAAGGAAGCGTTGGTCTACACTGCGATTACTGTGGCACAAATTACTCGTTCGACAAGAATAATGTTGATGCACTGTACGCAGAAGCAGCAGATAAAGGCAGCAATACGGTTCATTAATTTACGGCGTACCAAAAACACGTAATTTACCCCAAAAAGGTCAGCACTCAGCTGGCCTTTTTTGTGATCAAAATAGCGCAAACTCCGTAACATCTCGTAATAAAATCACCGCTTAATTTTAATCAATTAATAATGTTCTCGCCCCTAGCGCAAAGGTTTGCGTACAGGATAGACTAGTTGGGCCAATATGTGACGAGACGCTTAAAACCCCATGGCTAATATGGATATTTTTTGAGCTATATCCCTGTTTCCCCCGAGTCTCGTTGCTAGCATGGTGAGCAGATAACAATAAAAAATTAATACAAAATCCCTACAAAATATCCTACAAGGAGCACCTATGACCGTTATGGAACATACAAAGGCTGCACAAATTGATCTAACTAAGCACGGACTGACTGGCGTTACTGAAGTTCTTCGTAATCCTAGCTACGAGCAGTTATTCGTTGAAGAAACACTGCCAGGTTTGGAAGGCTACGAAAAAGGCGTAGTAACGGAACTAGGCTCTGTTGCGGTAGACACTGGTATCTTTACTGGCCGCTCACCAAAAGATAAGTACATTGTTAAAGATGACACGACCCGCGATACCATGTGGTGGTCAGATCAAGGCAAAAATGACAACAAACCGATTACAACTGAAGTATGGAATGAGCTGAAAGAGCTTGTGACAACTCAGCTATCTGGCAAGCGCCTGTTTGTCATCGACGGTTATTGTGGTGCTAACCCTGATACGCGCTTAAGCGTGCGTATTATCACTGAAGTAGCGTGGCAAGCGCACTTCGTTAAGAACATGTTCATTCGTCCAACTGACGAAGAGCTAGCAACGTTCGAACCTGATTTCGTGGTAATGAACGGTGCTAAAACAACTAACCCTAACTGGGAAAAGCAGGGTCTAAACTCTGAAAACTTCGTTGCTTTCAACCTAACAGAGCGCGTTCAAATCATCGGTGGTACTTGGTACGGCGGTGAGATGAAGAAAGGCATGTTCGCAATGATGAACTACCTGCTTCCTCTGCAAGGCATTGCTTCAATGCACTGTAGTGCAAACGTCGGCGAGAAAGGCGATGTAGCCATCTTCTTCGGTCTATCTGGTACAGGTAAAACTACGCTTTCAACCGATCCTAAGCGTGAGCTAATCGGTGATGATGAGCACGGTTGGGATGACGATGGTATCTTCAACTTCGAAGGTGGTTGTTACGCGAAGACGATTCGTCTATCTAAAGAAGCAGAACCTGAAATCTACAATGCAATCCGTCGTGATGCACTACTAGAAAACGTAACAGTTCGTGGTGATGGTTCTATCGATTTTGATGACGGTTCAAAAACTGAGAACACTCGTGTTTCTTACCCAATTCACCACATCGATAACATCGTTAAACCAGTATCAAAAGCCGGTCACGCTCAAAAGGTTATCTTCCTGACTGCTGATGCATTCGGTGTACTGCCACCCGTTTCTAAACTGACTCCAGAGCAAACGAAGTACCACTTCCTATCTGGCTTCACTGCAAAACTAGCGGGCACTGAGCGTGGTATTACTGAGCCAACGCCAACGTTCTCTGCTGCATTTGGTGCGGCATTCTTAACTCTCCACCCAACTCAGTACGCTGAAGTGCTTGTGAAGCGTATGGAAGCAGCTGGCGCTGAAGCTTACCTAGTGAACACAGGTTGGAACGGTACTGGTAAACGTATCTCTATCCAAGATACGCGAGGCATCATCGACGCTATCCTAGATGGCTCAATCGACAACGCTGAAACTAAGGTTATCCCTATGTTTAACCTAGAAGTGCCACTAGCGCTGCACGATGTTGACCCAGCGATCCTTGACCCACGCGATACGTACACTGACCCTCTACAATGGGAAAGCAAAGCGAAAGATCTAGCCGAGCGCTTCATCAACAACTTTGATAAGTACACAGACAACGCTGAAGGTAAGTCACTGGTTGCAGCTGGTCCTCAACTGGACTAATCCAACCATCTGCTCGGGCTTAGCCAAAAGCAAACGCCCAATTTAAAATGATATTTTTGTAGCAAGCCCCTCTTTTGAGGGGCTTTTTTGTTGATGCTTGACCCTTTTTGTTCCACTCTGTTTTAAGACTATTGAAATTTAAGGCTTTCAGGGAATGAAAAAGGTATTCATGGTGTTCGGCATTGTGTTGGCTATCGCCGTTGCAACTATCGCAGCGCTGCTATTAAGCCTGCAGACCCAATACCGTGCGGATGTTGCCAACTTTTTTATCAAACATACGATTGAACAACCTGTATTCATTGAAGATGTTGAGTATCAGGCGCCTTATCACATCACCTTAATGGGCATTACCCAAAGCCAACCAGAAAAGCAAACACCTCTGTATATCGACAAGATCGATCTTTGGTTCAGCCCCAGCTCGATGACAGAGGCCAAACTGGTCTTTGAATCTGTTTTGATCAGCGGCCTACAATTAGAGGCAGACGATCTAAAAACACTGACTTCTTTATTTACCCAACCAAACATCAAGCTCCACCAGCTGGCCATCAACAATCTCGACTTTTCGACGCCAGAGTTTAATGCGCGAGGCATCGACCTACAGATCTCCGCCCCAACGTGGAACAACGATAACTCGCTGCTACCTTATGGAAAAACCCAACTCTCTGCCTCACAACTGTATTGGCAAGGTGAGGCATTCGATAATCTGTTGATTGACCTAGACTTAAAACCTAGCGACAGCACCCTTTATGGTGCTTCGTTTGACTGGCGTGGAGCCAAGATTTCTGGGCAAGCTGAACAATATCAACAAGATTGGTCGTTGGTGAATGTGACCGTCGATGGCTTACGACTCAATCAGAAACAGACCCAAAACCTACTAAGCAAAGAGTGGGATGTTGCAGGCATTAATATTAATCACATCAATAGCTTAGATATTCTGCGTAGCGACGTAGAGTGGCAAGATGGCCACCTCGCTGCCTTTGATGCCTCATTAGAAAATATCCAACTGCCTTTTGAAATCTGGAAACAACAGAAAGCCATTTTTTCTCTACAGGCAGAAGGAGTGACCATTGATGATGACATGTTCATCGAGCCAAGCCTCAAGCTCAACCTAGAAGCAAACCGGATTCTGATTGAGGATTTCTATACTCAATTCCTGCAGGGCACTGTTCAGCTCAATGGCGAAGTCGCCCCTAGCAGCATTCAATTGGCGCAGCTCGACCTGCAAGGCATCAAGTGGATTACCGAAAACCAAGATAGCCCTCTACCGGCCGCTCGCCTATTGCCTTGGCTCACACAGCTCCAGAACGTCGAGATTAACCGACTTAATATAGAACGCAGCCAACTTATCCAACTAGCACAAACGCCTTACTGGCAGGTCTCTGGATTACATGTCGAGGGGCATCAAGTTCAACTGCTGCAAGATAGAAAACTGGGCTTATGGCAAGGGAAGCTGATGGCGAGCGCCAATGATGCCAGCTACCAAAATATTCTCAGCGCACAGCCTGTGGTTGAGATGAATAGCGAACAAGGAAAATGGACGCTGACTCGTCTGTTTGCACCACTCAGGAATGGCTACATTGAAGCCAATGCAACGCTCGATTTTAACCAAATCAGCAAGCCATGGAGCTTAGATATTTCTGCCGATGGGTTACCCATTGCGCCTATGCTGCAGCGACTTGAATTACCACTCGATGCAACCGGCTATGGCGAGTTTGAACTTCAAGCCGCAGGTTTATATGGCGACTCACTGATGCTCGGTTACTCAACCACAGGGCAACTCACTGGCAGCGTTCGCCAGGGTGTGATGACCTTTAATGACAAGCTTTCTGAAACATCGACTGATAACGTGTTTGAAATTCCAGAGCTTAATGCGCATTTTGACCGTGGGCGCTTCACTCTCGAACCGATGCATATTATTGGTGCATCATCAGCAGAGCAAGGCGAACAAAGGGTTCAAACGCTCAATGGCGAGGCTTCTGGAGAACTCGACTTGCTTAAAGCTGAGCAACACACCCTCTCGATTACCCTATCGGACCCATGCCATCAAATCTCAGGAAAGCTCACCCAAGCTGAGTATTCGGAGATTAACGACTGCCAACAAAAAAACGCCACTCCACAGGAGTAGCGCCTTGTATCTGTATCTGTATCTGTATCTGTATCTGTATCTGTTAGCCAGTGTCAGCTATACGCTTACGTTGGAGTCTGTTGATAATCGCTTTTTGTAGTCAGGGATCAGCATATAGGTTCCCGTAAACTCTACCGCTTCCACATCGCCGCTATGAATGGTCACGTGAATGATGATACGTGCCTTTCTTCCTGACGCAAGGCGGTCCAAGTCACCACTGATCCCATCCAATGAAGTAGAGGCAACAGGGTTTTGCTCAACCGGGTGACGATAACGAATATTACTGTCTGCCAGCACGATATCACCGGTCAGCCCGCGTTCTTTCATCAATAACCAAGTCATCCCCCAACCAGTTAAGGTCGCTAAGGTAAAGGCAGAGCCTGCAAACATGGTATTATGCGGGTTCAAGTTGGGATTCAGCTGAGCACTACACTCAAATTGGTAACCCGTGTATTGGTTGATCTTGATGCCCATCTTGTCACTGATCGGGATCTGATGTTCCCAGCGCTGCTGAAGCTCATTACACCACTCAGGCTTACGCAGAACGTCTGCCATTGGGTCAAGATGCTTAACCATCTGTTGGTGACGCACAGGGCCACGTTGATCGTTAATCTCACCGCGACGTTCAAATTCATTCTTCTCATAAAATGAGATCGCATCTTCACGTGCATTACACACCAAGCGCTTAGCACCCTCTTGGCGAGCCAATGACTCAAGTGCGACTAGAATCAACGAACCCATGCCTTTACTTTGGCGAGATTTCTTCACCGCCATATAGCGGATCTGACCTTCCAGATCTGGGGTGATATACAGACGACCAATCGCCATCGGGCGACCACGACCATCAACAATCATGCGATGGTGACTCATTGGGTCATATTCATCGCGCTCAGAACCTACCGGCATTCGCCAAGGTTCACGGAGCATCTGCCAACGAAAATGGTAATACTTGTTTAGCTGATTTTCGGTGGTTGGTGTTATGAGTTTAAACATGCTTATTCCTTTAAGCCTAAACCTGCAGCCAGAATGTCACTGGGCCATCATTAACCAAAGACACTTTCATGTCGGCTGCGAATCGGCCACGTTCCGTTGGTAACACTGATTCACACTGGTCAGAGAAATAGTTATAAAGACGCTCAGCATCTTCTGGGTGAGCACCACGAGAGAACCCTGCTCGAGTCCCTTTCTTGGTATCGGCCGGCAGAGTGAATTGAGACACCACTAATACCTTACCTTCTACTTGCTTCACGTTGAGGTTCATTTTATCGTCTTCGTCTCCAAAGACACGATAAGTGGTCACTCGTTCCATCAAACGTTTGGCTTTGGCTTCGTCGTCACCTTTTTCTACGCCTAACAAAACTAATAAGCCTTGTTCAATCTCACCAACTACTTCGCCATCAACACGGACGGCAGCTTCACTTACTCTCTGGATCAGTGCTATCACTGTTGTTTCCTTGCTCTGTGATTTTGTCGTTATCCGAAGAGTGTACCATTTCTTTCGAGTCACTCCACTGTTCCTGCTCACCCAATGCAGCGGTCACCTCAGCACCCACCAGCACAATCAACCAGCACAAATAAACCCAGACAAAAAGAATGGGAATCGCCGCCAATGCGCCATAAATCAACTGGTAAGAAGGGAATTGAGTAATGTAGGCCGCGAAGCCTTTCTTACTGAGTTCGAACAACAGAGCCGCCACTAGAGAACCTGCAGCCGCATGAGAAAAGTGTATCTTTTTGTTGGGAACCAACAGGTACAGACCGAAAAACGCAAAGAAAGAGATAATCAAAGGCAGTTTGCGAATTACGGTATTAAAGGCGCCAGATACGACTTCATTTTGTAGCAGACTGAGCGATGTCACATACGAAGTGGCAGCAATACTCGCCCCAACCAAGATCGGCCCAAGTGTTAGCACCATCCAGTACATTGAGAACGACAATACCGCACGTCGCTTCTCATTAACACGCCAGATGTAGTTTAGGTTCTTATCGATATTCGAGATCAACATCAGTGCCGCAATGAACAAGAACACACTACCGACCGCCGTCATTTTTCCGGTATTGGCAACGAACTCTAACAAGGCACCGTGTACGGCATCCCCAGACGCGGGAACAAAGTTGGTAATAACGAAGTTTTGAATCACGATACCAACATCAGCAAAGATGGAGAATGACGACAAGATAGAGAGCAGAACCGTCAACATCGGTACGATCGAGAGCAAAGTAATGTACGCCAAGTAGCCCGCATTCACGTTGACTCTATCGTGCGTCATTCGCGCCAAAAGATAGCGAGAAAACTGAATACTGAGTGTGGCGACCTTTTTTATCTTCAACTTGTAACTCCCTTGTAACTCGTTCATAGTCCTAATTAATATTCCGTTGTATTAATCACAGTAAGTAAGGGTTCAAAAATAGCGTAGGAAAAAGGCTTGAGAACAAGGCAGAGTTTTTTGATAAGTAGTTATTCTACAATCAAAAATTCTAACGCTGTTATCGAGCATTTTAACAAGCTAGGTTGAGCAGTTATTTACTACGATTGATATTATTTAACTATAGGAAACTAGGATGCCTTATTTAATAGTTATAGTCCTCTCTATTTTTACTCTTACTGGATGCCAGTCAGCTTATTACTCCGCCATGGAGCAAGTGGGTTACCACAAGCGTGACATTATGGTCGATAGAGTGGAAGACGCTAAAGAGTCACAGCAGGATGCTCAGGAAGAGTTTACCAGCGCACTTGAAGCACTCAGCAGCCTGACTAACTTCAGTGGCGGCGACCTTGAAGACATGTACAACCAAATCAACGATAAATACCAAGACAGCGAGAAAGCCGCGCAAAATGTCAGTGATCGCATTGCTGCGATTGAAGATGTGTCGGATGCGCTGTTTGAAGAGTGGCAGAGTGAATTAGATCTCTACACCAGTGACTCACTGCGCCGCTCGAGTGAGCAAAAGCTTCGTGAAACTAAATCGTCTTACCAAACGATGCTGTCAGCAATGAAGCGCGCCGAGAAGAAAATGGACCCCGTGCTCAATACCCTTCGCGACAATACGCTTTACTTGAAGCACAACCTCAATGCGAGCGCTGTCGGTTCACTGCAGGGCGAGTTTATGAGCTTAGAAAAAGACATCGCCTACGCGATTAAGCAGATGAATGCAGCGATCGCCGAATCGGATAAGTTCCTAGCTCAGTTGAACCAAAAATAACGCCCGTAGACACAAATAAACATAAGCCCGTATGAACCCAATCATTATTACTGGCGGCCCTGGCGCCGGAAAAACCAAACTGATCAATGCCTTGGGTGATGCGGGTTACCCCACCTTCGCAGAGTCCTCTCGCCAGTTAATCGAACAGCAGAGCCAACTTGAGAACGGTATCTTACCTTGGTTAGACCTTCCGGGCTTTGCACGCCTATGTTTAACCGTCATGAGCGAACAAAAAGACCAAGCCAGTCAGCATCCTGTTGCCTTTCTCGATCGTGCCATTCCAGACATTTGTGGCTATTTGGCTCAGGCGAAACTAGAGATAAACACAACCTACCGAGAAGCGAGCCAAGGTTATCACCCCCAAGTGTTGTTCTGTCGCCCTGAGGCTTCAATTTATGTACAAGATGATGTGAGACCTTATCCGTTTGAGGAGGCGCTAGAGATTCACCACGCGTTAGAAAGAGTCTACCAAGAACTTGGCTATGAGGTGGTTGAAGTGCCGTTTATGCCAGTCGAAGAACGGCTTCAATTCGTTGAGCGTTACTTATGTATCAAAAGCTAGATCCCCAACTCGGTCGTTCCTCCCTCTTGAGGATGACGAAGACTTAAACACTCTTCGTATCTCGTTTAACCGTATCTAAACAAACTAAAAAACAAAAGCCCCGAGCAGCTAGGCTACTCGGGGCTTTCTTATCTACTTAGCTAGAAGCTAGTCAGCTGGCAATTAAGCCTTAGCTGGACGTGCTGCACGCTTACGTTCGTTTTCAGTAAGAAGCTTCTTACGGATACGAATGCTTACTGGCGTTACTTCTACTAGTTCGTCTTCGTCGATGAACTCAAGAGCTTGCTCTAGAGTGTGACGGATAGGTGGCGAAAGAACCTGTGCTTCATCAGTACCAGATGCACGAACGTTCGTTAGCTGCTTACCTTTCAGACAGTTTACTGTCAGGTCGTTTGAACGGTTATGAATACCGATAATTTGACCTTCGTATACTTCATCCGCGTGCTCAGCAAATAGACGACCACGTTCTTGTAGGTTGAATAGTGCGTAAGTCAGAGCTTTACCAGTTGCGTTCGAGATTAGAACACCGTTGTTACGTTGACCGATTACGCCGCCTTTGTGAGGGCCGTAGTGATCAAATGAGTGGTAAAGAAGACCAGAACCAGACGTTAGAGTTAGGAACTCAGTTTGGAAACCGATAAGACCACGAGAAGGCATCATGAAGTCCATGCGAACACGGCCTTTGCCATCTGGAGACATATCAGTTAGCTCACCTTTACGTAGACCGATGTTTTCCATGATGCCACCTTGGTGCTCTTCAAGCACGTCGATAGTCACAGTTTCAAACGGTTCAGTTAGGTTGCCATCTTCGTCTTTCTTGATGATAACTTCTGGACGAGATACAGCTAGTTCGAAGCCTTCACGACGCATGTTTTCAATCAGGATAGACAGGTGAAGTTCACCACGACCTGAAACACGGAAGCGATCCGGGTTATCAGTTTCTTCAACACGTAGTGCAACGTTGTGTACTAGTTCTTTTTCTAGACGCTCAAGGATGTTACGTGAAGTAACGAACTTACCTTCTTTACCCGCGAACGGAGAAGTGTTTACTTGGAACGTCATTGTTACTGTTGGTTCGTCAACAGAAAGCGGAGTCATTGCTTCAACATTGTTTTGGTCACAGATAGTGTCTGAAATCTTCAGCTCACCAAGACCAGTGATTGCAATGATGTCGCCAGCGTTAGCTTGCTCAACTTCGTGACGGTCAAGACCTAGGTAACCAAGAACTGTACCTACTTTACCGTTACGTTTTTTGCCTTCTGCATTGACGATAGTTACTTGTTGGTTTGGTTTAACAGAACCACGAGTAACACGAGCAACACCGATAACACCTACGTAAGAGCTGTAATCAAGTTGCGAAATTTGCATTTGTAGTGGACCGTCAAGGTCAACTGCGGGCGCGTCTACTGTATCAACAACAGCTTGGAACAATGGTTCCATGTTCTCGCCAGTTTCGCCTTCAGTCATTGTTGCCCAGCCGTTTAGAGCTGAAGCGTAAACAACTGTGAAGTCTAGTTGCTCATCAGTAGCACCTAGGTTGTCGAAAAGGTCGAATACTTGATCCATAACCCAATCAGGACGAGCGCCTGGGCGGTCAATCTTGTTGATTACAACGATTGGCTTAAGACCGTGTGCGAATGCTTTTTGCGTTACGAAACGAGTTTGAGGCATTGGGCCATCAACTGCGTCAACGATAAGCAGAACAGAGTCAACCATAGACATGATACGCTCAACTTCACCACCGAAGTCCGCGTGTCCCGGAGTATCTACGATGTTGATGCGGTAATCATTCCAGTTGATTGCTGTGTTCTTAGCAAGAATGGTAATGCCACGCTCTTTTTCGATGTCATTCGAATCCATGACACGCTCTTCAGCTTCACCACGAGACTCAAGAGTGCCTGACTGTTGTAGCAGTTTATCAACCAAAGTCGTTTTACCGTGGTCAACGTGCGCGATGATCGCGATATTTCTTAACTTATCAATCTGTGGAGTAGACATGGATTCTCGATTCACTCATAAAAGTAGCCGTCACTTATCTCAAAAGTTTGGATAATAACCGCTAGCTTGATTTAAAAAACGGTCAATAATATACCAGATTCTAGACAAAAACCCAGAAATATGTGATCTGAACCAAGGCTTTTTTCTTTATTAGCGATTCATATCCGCTTAACTTTGATTCAGTACAGTGTTGAGCAGCCAAATTCGTAGGACTCTAAAAAAGTATCACCTACGAGTGGCGAGCCAAATCTCCCGCAAAATAACAAAAGTGGATTGACAACTTAGGCAATTCATTGCTGAATGGTGCTCGCTTATGTCTCATATTGGTGCACAGACAAACAGTTGCACCAATAAAGTGCAACTAGAGATCATTTTGGTGCAAAAACCAGATTAAGAAAAATCGCAAAACAAGTAAATCATTGAAATTAATGGAATAATTTTTTTGGCACGTTTTTGGCAGTAGATAAATCAGCATCGATTAATGCACTTATAGACATTAATCAATGCTAGTTTCAACCGAATCGAGCTAATACCGAATTAATAACACTGGAGGTTATCCAAGATGTCAGTAGAAAATGTACTATCCCTGATCCAAGAGAACGAAGTTAAATTTATCGACTTACGTTTTACTGATACAAAAGGTAAAGAGCAGCATATCTCTATTCCTTCTCACCAAGTTGATGCAGACTTCTTCGAAGAAGGCAAAATGTTTGACGGCTCTTCAGTAGCTGGTTGGAAAGGCATTAACGAATCTGACATGGTAATGATGCCAGACGCAGCATCTGCTGTACTGGACCCATTCACAGAAGACGCAACACTAAACATCCGTTGTGACATCCTTGAGCCTGCAACAATGCAAGGCTACGACCGTGACCCACGCTCTATCGCTAAACGTTCTGAAGAGTACCTACGTTCTACAGGTATCGCAGACACAGTTCTAGTTGGTCCAGAGCCAGAATTCTTCCTATTTGACGACGTTAAGTTCTCAAACGACATGTCTGGTTCTTTCTTCAAGATCGATGACGTAGAAGCAGCTTGGAACACAGGTTCTGACTTCGAAGGCGGTAACAAAGGTCACCGTCCTGGCGTTAAAGGCGGTTACTTCCCAGTAGCTCCAGTAGATTCATCTCAAGACATCCGTTCAGCAATGTGTCTAGTAATGGAAGAGATGGGCCTAGTTGTTGAAGCTCACCACCATGAAGTAGCAACTGCGGGTCAAAACGAAATCGCTACTCGCTTCAACACGCTAACAGCGAAAGCTGATGAAACTCAAATCTACAAGTACGTTGTACACAACGTTGCTCACGCATTTGGTAAAACAGCGACATTCATGCCTAAGCCACTAGTTGGTGACAACGGTTCTGGTATGCACGTTCACCAATCTCTAGCAAAAGACGGCGTTAACCTGTTTGCTGGTGATAAGTACGGCGGCCTATCTGAAATGGCTCTTTACTACATCGGTGGTGTAATCAAGCACGCTCGTGCAATCAACGCGTTTGCTAACCCATCAACTAACTCGTACAAGCGTCTTGTACCTGGTTTCGAAGCACCTGTAATGCTTGCTTACTCAGCACGTAACCGTTCTGCTTCTATCCGTATCCCAGTAGTACCAAGCCCTAAAGCACGTCGTATCGAGCTACGTTTTGGTGACCCAGCAGCTAACCCATACCTATGCTACTCAGCAATGCTTATGGCTGGCCTTGACGGCATCAAGAACAAGATTCACCCAGGCGAAGCTATGGATAAAGATCTATACGACCTTCCTGCAGAAGAAGCAGCTGAAATCCCAACAGTTGCAGAATCTCTACAAGAAGCTCTAGCAGCGCTTAGCGAAGACCGTGAGTTCCTAACAGCTGGCGGCGTATTCTCTGACGATTTCATCGATTCTTACATCACTCTGAAATCTGACGACGTACAACGCGTGAACATGGCTACACACCCACTTGAGTTTGAACTGTACTACTCAGTTTAATCTCCTGTAGAGATAAGCCATTTCTTACTGCAACCTTGTAAGAATCGCTGACTAAATATTAGGCTCGCCTCGCAGGCGGGCCTTTTTTATATTCTCCCTCCCCCCGCTTCCTCGTACCATACCTTAGACAAAAGCCCTCAGAGGCTGTCGCGCTAAATACAATAAAACCAACGCCAAACGTGAAATCACCTAGCGGTGAAAAGAGGCTAAAGATATGAAAAACATACTGTTCCTAATCGGGTTAACAGTCGCGCTCTCGTGCTCTGCTCAAACGGTGTATACCTGGATAGATGAAGATGGCGTGCTCCACTTTAGTGATAACCCTAGCGCTCAAGATGCCGAGGCTCTTCGCCTGCCAGATGTGCAAGCTTCAGCACCCGCCCCTAAATTTGAGGCCTCGACTCCGGTTGACGCCGCAGCTTCCTCTACAACTAAAACGCCAGCTAAAACCCAGGCAGAAACCGAAACCACAAAGCGCGAGGTTCCTACTCAATTAGCCCTCACCATGTTGACTCCAGTTCATGATCAAACCATTCGTAGTAATCGCGGCTTAATCCCGATTCAGATAGAACTCAACCGAAAGCTTGGTATAGGTGAGCAATTACAATTGATGCTCGATGGCCGTCGATATGGCGCCCCACAGACCCAACCTATTTGGGAATTAAAAGGTATCGATCGAGGTACTCACACCATTGCAATTCAAGCACATAGAAGCGGCAAGCTTATTGCATCTACTAGTCCAGTCACCGTGTATTTACATCGAGCGACGCTCAAGTAGGCCAATGTGTTAAAAGAGGCCAAATAACCTCTACTTTTCACCTAATCGAAGCAGCTTTCAGCGACTCTAATGAATTATCTTTAGCTTCTGGTTGATATGCGCCATACTTGAACTTAGCTACGCACCAATTTGGTGCAGTGAGAAAAACACCAGTTCAAGGACGAAATAGTGAATCGATCAGCCAAAAGCGACAGCATAGATACACACCATCTTTCCAGCGCCATTCTCGACAATATGGTGACTTCGACATTAATGCTCGATGAGCAATTGTATGTCCGATACGCAAATCCGGCGGCTGAGCAGCTCTTTTCACAGAGCGCACGACGCATCGTTGATCATCCACTGAGCCAACTTATCCAACACGCTTCACTTGATTTGGCACTGTTGACGCAACCGCTACAAAGTGGCCAGAGCATTACCGACAGTGACGTTACCTTCGTTGTTGATAACCGCCCACTGATGCTTGAAGTCACGGTTAGCCCAATATCTTGGCAGCGAGAGACGCTGTTATTGGTTGAGATGCGCAAGATAGACCAGCAAAGACGCCTTAGCCAAGAGCTCAACCAACATGCACAACAACAAGCGGCTAAGTTGCTGGTACGCGGGTTAGCACATGAGATCAAAAATCCACTAGGTGGCTTAAGAGGTGCGGCGCAGTTACTTGGGAAAATGCTTCCTGATCAGTCTCTTAATGAATATACGCAGATCATTATTGAGCAAGCCGACCGCTTAAGAGCATTAGTCGACCGCCTGCTTGGCCCACAGAAGCCGGGGACTAAATCAGAAGAGAACCTTCACCAGATACTTGAGAAAGTCAGGCAGCTCGTAGAGCTCGAATCGGGTTCAACGCTCGCCATCGAAAGGGATTACGACCCGAGCCTACCGGACATCTTGATGGATTCGGCACAGGTTGAACAAGCGATGCTCAATATCGTGAGCAATGCAGCGCAGATTCTAAAGACTCAAGATTCTGGCAAAATCACCATTCGCACCAGAACGGTGCATCAAGCAAATATTCACGGGCAGCGACACAAACTCGCAGCTCGTATTGAGATCAGCGATAACGGTCCGGGCATCCCCGATGATTTAAAAGACACGCTGTTTTACCCAATGGTCAGCGGACGAGAAGGTGGAACAGGGCTGGGGCTATCGATTTCTCAAAACCTGATCGATCAACACAATGGGAAAATTGATGTTGAAAGCTGGCCAGGCAACACCACATTCACGATTTATCTACCGATTTAGGTCATAAGAACCTCGCTATTGGACAGCGAGATGAAAGGCTTAGCTCGGTAACACAAAGATTAAGACATCATAAAAACAACAATGATTATCACAATAGATTTGGCTGCAAAGGAATTGAATTATGAGTAAGGGATACGTTTGGGTCGTCGATGACGACAGCTCTATCCGCTGGGTAGTAGAGAAAACACTTTCATCTGCGGATATTAAGTGTGAAACATTTGCTGATGCTGAGAGCGTGTTGCTTGCGCTTGAGCGCGAGACACCGGACGTATTGGTGTCTGACATTCGCATGCCCGGCATTGACGGGATTGAGCTGTTGCATCAGGTTCATCAACGCTCTCCCGACCTGCCCGTGATCATTATGACCGCGCACTCAGACCTTGATGCGGCGGTGAATGCTTATCAAAAAGGCGCCTTTGAATATCTTCCAAAGCCGTTCGATATTGATGAAACACTGACTCTAGTCGAACGAGCGATCGCGCACAGCCAAGAGCAGAAACGCGAACAAGCCAGTGAGGTCGCTGAAGACACCAACGCGCCAGAAATCATCGGTGAAGCACCGGCAATGCAGGAGGTTTTCCGAGCGATTGGCCGTTTGTCTCGCTCATCCATATCCGTGCTGATCAATGGTGAATCGGGTACCGGTAAAGAATTGGTCGCTCACGCTCTGCATCGTCACAGCCCAAGAGCTAAGAAGCCCTTCATTGCCTTGAACATGGCAGCAATCCCCAAAGATCTGATCGAGTCTGAACTGTTTGGCCACGAAAAAGGTGCCTTTACCGGTGCTAACAGCGTTCGCCAAGGACGCTTTGAACAAGCCAACGGCGGCACCCTATTTCTGGATGAGATCGGTGACATGCCACTCGATATCCAAACTCGCTTGTTGCGTGTACTTTCTGATGGTCAGTTCTATCGTGTCGGCGGTCACTCTGCAGTTAAGGTAGACGTTCGTATCGTTGCCGCAACCCACCAAGATCTTGAGCGCTTAGTGCATGAAGGCGACTTCCGTGAAGACCTTTTCCACCGACTCAACGTTATCCGAATCCATATCCCAGCACTTCGCGAACGTAAACAAGACATTGAAAAGCTGACTCATCACTTCCTAGCATCCGCCGCCGAAGAGCTCGGTGTTGAAGTGAAGACACTGCATCCTGAGACCATTTTGAAGCTCAACCAGCTCAATTGGCCGGGTAACGTGCGTCAGCTTGAAAACATTTGTCGTTGGCTTACCGTGATGGCCAGCGGCAGCGAAATTCTTCCTTCAGACCTGCCACCAGAGCTGCTAGAAGAAAAAGTGGTGACCACCTCAGGAACTGGAGATAACTGGCAACAACTGCTCGCTAATTGGGCAAAGTGTGCGCTTGATTCAGGAGAAAAAGAGCTGCTAACTTATGCTCTGCCAGAATTTGAACGTATACTGCTAGAAGCTGCACTCCACCACACTAATGGTCATAAACAGGATGCAGCTAAGGTTTTGGGATGGGGAAGAAACACCCTAACTCGTAAACTCAAAGAACTGTACTAGACCTTATATGATTCTCGATGCAGCTACTTTTTAACCAAAAAAGTGTCGCTTGGTTTGAATAGTGTCGGTACAATTACAGTACACTATTCACCAAAGTTGTAGCTAAAGATGTCTTTGAAAACACAAATTACTTTGAGAACCGCAGTGGTTCTGCCATTCGTGATGATTTTTCTGTTCACTATGGGTGTAATGGTTTTCACTCAAAAGCTAAGCTACAAAGAGATGGTGAGTGATGTTAGTGCACGCCAGCTGACATCACTGACTGACAATGTTCATCAAAGCCTGTCTAATTTTTTAGAAAAGCCATTTCACGCCAACCTCTCGCTCAGCCATAACATCGGCTACCACCATCTTTATCAAGCAGGCAATCTTAGTAAGGTCCAAGACTATATTTTTTATACGTTTTCAGACCATTACACTGCTGTACCTCAACTCGATGCGATCGGCTTTGGTTCTGAAGATGGTAACTACGTCGGTTTCCGCAAAGAAGCCAACAAAGGCTACACCTTGATGGTGCAAGACGAACGCACCAATGATCAGCTGGTCATTTACCGTGGCAGCAAAATTAGTGAAGACATTCGATCGGTGATTTCAGGTTACGATCCTAGAATCCGTCCTTGGTACACACCCATTGCGACACAGAAAAAACCGTTATGGTCACCAATTTATGCCAATGCTGACGAACGTCAAGAAATCACCTTATCTGCTCTAGCGCCTATCTATGATGATAATGAATTCAAAGCCGTCGTAGTCAGCGACATCAAAATCAATACCTTCAATGCGTTTCTCAGAAAGCTCAAAGATAGAACGGATGCCTCTGTTTACATCATCGATAAGCAGCAACGCTTGGTCGCGCACTCAGGCGGAGACAGTGTCGTTTCATGGGGCACAGGACAAACCAACAAAGGGCAACGCAAACTAGCAACAGAGAGTGCTAATCCAGTCATACGTGAGAGTGCTAGCTACGTAGAGCAATTCCACCTAATCGAGAATTTGGGCGAGCAGCGCTTTAGTTTTAGCCTAGACAACGAACGCTACTTCAACCAAATCACCCCATACGAAGATGAGCACGGGCTCACGTGGTTTATTGGGGTGTCGATCCCTGAAAGCAATCTGCTCGGTGAATTGCCAGAAAATCAAAGAAACAGTTGGTTGCTTGGGCTAGCACTGAGCTGCATTGGGGTCATTGCAGGATTAATTGCCTTTAATCGCGCAACCCATCACCTCGACAGCGGATGCGGCAAAACGCCTTGCTAAGGGCGATTGGGACGCGAGCATGCCAAAAACAGGGCATATATATGAAACCAGCATGTTGGTCGAGTCATTCAATGAAATGACCAACAACTTAAAGGCTTCGTTTCATGCATTACAGTCTCAACTTACCTATGACTCATTAACCAAGCTATACAGCCGTGAAGGCTTTATTGACGCTGCCAAGAAACACCCCGACTACGAAAAAGGCACACTGTATTTGATTGGTATTGATCGCTTCCGAGACATCAATGACAGCCTAGGTCATTACAATGGCGACCAGCTACTTATCATTGCGGCCGCTCGTTTAAGAGGCACACTGCCATCCGAATACCTACTAGCTCGCACTGGTGGTGATGAGTTTGCCATCTACGCGCCAAACGTAACGCAAAGCGATGATGTTCAGCTGCTGACTAACCGCTTACTTCAAACCTTCGCTTCCCCATTTTCAATGGAATCGGAAAGCGTGGTGATTAAGGTATCGATGGGGATAGTGAATGTCTCGAATCTTCACGACATTACACTCCTGCTACGCAGCAGCAGCATTGCATTGAGCAATGCGAAACAAGATAAAACCAGTGTATGTATTTATAGCCTTGAAATGGGCAAAGCATCGAGACATCGCACCAAGATGTTAGCGCGGATGAACCGAGCGATTGAGCTTCAACAGTTCGAACCGTTTTATCAGCCTATTATTGATCTGGAATCTGGCTCGACCATAGGAGCAGAAGCTTTAGCTCGCTGGATAACGGATGAAGGGGTGATCTCGCCACTCGAGTTCATTCCTCTCGCGGAAGAGAGCGGGCTGATTTACGATATCGGCAAGCAAATTCTACATAAGTCGTGTCGCGATACTGCCATCGCAATTGAGTCAGGAAAATGGAGCAAGGACTTCTCTATTCACGTCAACCTGTCGGTCGATCAACTGAGTGAAAGTGGCTTTGTTGAACAAGTAAAAGGCACGCTACGTGACACAAATCTGCCAGCAAGCAACCTGACACTAGAGATCACCGAATCACGCATCGTCGACAACGACCCGACCATCATCGATAACATGCTGACTCTAAAAGCACTAGGGATATCAATTGCGATTGATGACTTTGGTACCGGCTATTCGTCACTGGCTTACTTACACAAACTGCCATTTGATTGCTTAAAGATCGATCGTAGCTTCGTCAGCAAGCTCGAAAAAGAGAACCTAGACAGCTCAATCGTCGCGGCCATCGTTAACATCACCAAAGGTTTCAAAGTGAGCTTAGTGGCAGAAGGCGTTGAAACACAGCAACAGGCAGAACTCCTCAAGCAATTAAAATGCCCACTGGCTCAAGGGTTCTTATACAGTCGTCCAGTTCCATTTGATCAGTGGCCAACCGATCTCATCAATGTTCAAAAGAATACCAACGCTCAACCGAATAACGAAGCCAAACAAATTACCAAAAGTAAACAAAGCACCAAAAAGGGCGTCACCTAGTCAGGTAGAAAGTCTTCCGTTAGCAAGACACAGATACAAAAATGCCAGCATAATGCTGGCATTTTTTATGTTTTTATTCTCAATCGAACGATTAAATCACACGAGAGAACTGCTGTTGGCGAGCCTTGGCACGTAGGTATTTATCGAAACACATACAGATATTACGAATCAACAAACGGCCACGCAAAGTCACGCGGATTTCTTTGTCGTCGACTTCAACCAACTCATCGTTGATGAAGGTTTGCAATAGCCCTAAATCTTCTTTGAAGTAACGATTAAAGTTAACCGAGAACTCAGATTCGATCATGGTTTTATCAAGCTTAAAGTTACAGATAAGCTGTTTGATCACTTCACGACGTAGAAGGTCGTCACTGTCTAGAGCAACACCTTTCCAAAGCGCGTGGCGCAGGTCATTCACTTGAGCGTAGTACTTCTTCAGCTCTTTCTGGTTTTGAGCGTAAGCATCACCGACCATTGAGATAGCAGAAACACCGAAACCAATTAGGTCAGCTTCACCTTGGGTCGTGTAGCCTTGGAAGTTACGATGCAGAATACCTTCACGCTGTGCTACTGCTA
Source organism: Vibrio sp. 1S139 (assembly GCF_041439475.1). NCBI lineage: Bacteria > Pseudomonadati > Pseudomonadota > Gammaproteobacteria > Vibrionales > Vibrionaceae > Vibrio > Vibrio sp. 1S139. The sequence continues at coordinate 3,226 of NZ_JBGOOD010000052.1, read as the reverse complement.
GCTCGTCTTCAGGCAGAGCAAAGTGATCCATACCAATGAACTGGTAGCCCGCGCCCGTTAAAGTTTCAATGGTATCTTGGAGGATTGCCATTTTCTCTTTTGGTTCAGGTAAGTCTTCATCTTTAATCTTACGCTGCGCGGCAAACAGTTGCGGCATGTGTGCGTAGTTAAATACCGATAAACGACCCGGTTTCATTTCTAACACTTGCTTCAATGTTTCCGCGAACAAAGCTTGAGTCTGCTTTGGTAAGCCATAGATCAAATCAAGGTTGGTTGAACGGAAGCCTAGCTCTTTCGCACGTTTAACCATCGCAATGATGAACTCTTCATCTTGCTCACGGTTAACCAGTTTCTGCACTTCTTTATTGAAGTCTTGCACGCCAATGCTCAGGCGGTTGAAGCCTTCGTTACGCAGGTGGTCAAGTACGTCTAGCTCAATCTCACGCGGGTCAACTTCAATACTGATTTCAGCGTCAGCTGTGAAGTTAAATTCCTCACGCAGAATCATCATCAAGCGAGTAATTTGTGTTTTGGTCAAGAACGTTGGCGTACCACCACCGAAGTGCAATTGCGTCACTTCACGGCCATTCAATAAAGAGGCGCGTTGGCGGATTTCATGTTCAATCACATCAAGGTACTCATCCGCTTTATGCGAGTGACGAGTAATGACTTTATTACAACCACAGTAGTAACAAAGCTTGTGGCAGAACGGGATATGCACGTAAAGAGAGAGTGGACGCTCAGGATATTGAGTACACGCCATGTCGTAATCAGCGACGGTAAACGCTTCATGAAACTCCAACGCAGTTGGGTATGAGGTGTAACGAGGTCCCGAATAGTTGTACTTGTTTAAGATCTCTTGATCCCAAACGATTTGCTGATTCGTTGTTACTGGCTTGCTCGACATTGCGGTATTTCCAATTTAGATCCGCGAGAACCTAAGGTCTCTCAAATCATTTTACATACATTAAAATATAGACGGGTTATTTTGCCACACGACCTGTAAGGTCGTTCCAAGACAAAATCAATTTTTTAGACAAAAACTCAGAACTGCTAGCTTGATCACTAACAAAGCGTCGGGATTAACGAGACGCAAAAGGTAAGAAGGCTCATTTAACACTATCTATAAAGATAAGGTGTCTCAAGAACACCCTGTATTAAACAAGCCTCTATTTTAAATAGTCTTAGCGACTAGATCATCTGAATGTTAATTTGGTTGTTGAGAGGTTTAACCTTCTCTTGCAACCTTTTCAGATCTTCAATGACCGCATCATTCAAGCGAGTCTCTGCCTTATGGCGCGTGAGATTCTGCTGCATGCGCTCTTTCTTCGTCAGTTCCTGTCTTGCCTCTCCGCGAGCCATATCTTTTACGATATGGTACAGCTCAGAAAGAGCAGGATACTCAGAATCAAAATCGACACGCTCATCACCCTGAACATTATCCATAATGATACACACTCGGATACTGATCTCAGGTAAGTCACATTGCCCTTGAATGCCCGCTAAGCACAAAGTATTTACGTTTTCGTAAATCGTCGCGTTGCGTTTTTCAATGGCTAGTGCTTGATGCTGCTTTTGCAACTCCGTCTGCTTCTTCACTTGAAGTAGAAGGTAACCTGCGTAAGAGCCCAAGCCGAGAATGATAATTCCACCAGCAATTGCTAATAAGGTTACGTTCACTGGCTATTAACCTTTAAAGCTGTCTAAATCGAAATCTTCGAATTGAGATAGCAAGTCTTCGTCAGAGCTCGCTTTCTTCTTAGAGGCAACCGGTGCTTCTTCGAAGATCTCTTCTTCATCGTCTTCTGGCTCTAGTAGACCTAAGCGGCCCATTAGGTGTTCGATACGATCAAGTTTCTCATCAACAAACTTCTGTAGACCAGCACCTAGGTTTTCACCATTTTCGATACGATCTAGGAGTGTGTTCAGTTGAGCGTCATTCTCAAGCATCTCTAACTCTTGTTCGTTAGATAGCTTGCGCTCTTGTTTAGTCGGCTTCTTCGCTGGTTCAACGATCAGCGGAATTTTTTTCTTGCTGCCTAAACGTGGATCACGAGCTTGTGCAGCTTTACGCTGTTTTGCTTCGCTACCATCTGAGTGACGGCTGCCAGACTTAAGGCCTTTACGCTTTTTAACACGCTTACGTTCACGACCTTCAACATCAGATTCACTACGGTTACGAGTAACCATAGGCTCCGGAGCGCCAAGTGCTCCCGGCTTTCTTGATTTCTTACTACGACCCATTACTGCACTTTCCTCAGTAAAATTACATCATTTCCAAAAAATTCTAGTTCGAGCTTATCCCGCTCTGCCAAAAACTGGAATGTTTGACGACTAAAGAAGACGACATGTGTCGGGTCATTCTTGTAGTGCCAACCAGCAAACGCGTCTACGTCTATTACTAGTTTAGTCATAAGACCAATCCAGCCCTTGGGTTTAACTAAATTCAACCATTGCTGCCACACTTTGTCTGGGTGATAAAGATGCTCTATCACCTCCGTGGCAGTCATAAAGTCATACGTTTTTTCCAACACAGAGGGTTCTAGGTGGTAATAGATATCGTACAACTCCATGGTGTGTCCGGCTTCTTCTAACATAATAGATAGCGTAGGGCCTGGGCCACAACCAAAATCCAACCCGTGTGAGTTAGATGAAATTTTGTCTGTTAGTGGATCCGCGATGCGAGATAAAAAGCGGCGATAGCCTGCATCACTAGGATCGTTCTCATGGAGATCATAGTGTGCTTTTTCTTCTTTTGCTTCTAACCTTTGTTCAGGTTTAACAAATACCAGTTCACATTGCTGACACTGCAGATAGGCTCTGCGTTTGTCTTCAAAATAGTGATTCACGCCTTGGTGATGGCATAAGGGACAAGTATACATAGCACATCCTTAAACAGGGATGCGAAACATACCAGAAACTGAGTTTATAGTGGATAGGTATTGGGTGTTTTTTCATCAAATCAATAAAAAAAGCGATAGGAAAACCTATCGCTCTCTAAATCTGCCTATATCGGCCAAAATTTGCATACTCAACTTGGTACACAAATCTCCATTTGTTATTGGTGCTTTCCATGCCAAATTTGTTTGTTGTTCATCGTCCTGATGAGTTTTGGCTATCCTTTTCTAACACCTTGTTGCTGGGCTGTCCTAGCCTGATCCATTTCTGTCTGTGCGACCTGAGGTCGTATGAAGCGTTGTTCACCGCTTAACGAGTGAACCATCTG